>NZ_JAECVY010000050.1:0-1809 GCF_016055075.1 Thermoactinomyces sp. CICC 10522
CCCTTAACGTGAAACAGGCAAGGGAGCTGGTGTTATTTTGATTTGGAACAAATTTCTATTTATAACTGTATATTTTACACGTATCTCGGACTTACCCCTATCAGAAACGATTACGTTTTTCATAAGTACAACTGTAGTACTAGGTTACGTCTGGCGTATAAAAACATCTCTTTCAACTTCCATCCATCAGGAAAGAAGTCTACACCACGGGATAAGTCCTCATTACGATTGCGAATGATATTGACAGCCTGTAAGCCCCGGCCAAAGGCAACAGCTAGATTCGGATCTGTTTGCGTCATACCACATCCAAAGCTCAGTGAGTAGTAATCCAACCAAACCTGCAACGGTGAACGTGTATTGATCCAAATCCTCTTCTGTCTTAATTCGCCATCTTTTAGAAACCCAATCGGCCATGCCCTCAGCCATATTCGCTGTCGTACGATAGATGTTCGATTTAATTGACGAAGGACTAAGCTTTGTCCAATCCCCCATTCGCAAGGTAACTTCTGGTAGGAGAGACTTATACGGATTAAATACATCCATTAATTCGTTGTCGCTAAATGATTTTTTCAGGATCATACTGATCGAACGCAATAGGTTAATTTTGACCTCAGAAGAAAGTTGGGGATGATCTTCTATCTCATCGATAGCTCTCATACAAAGATACGCGGATGTAACAGCCTCTTTTAAGCCCATTGGCAAGCGATCGATTGGGATGAAGAAAGTACGACTGGTTGCAAGCAACATGTCCATCGCATCCTTATATAAATCAACCGTTGTACTCATCTTAGGTTCCTCCATTTTTTCCACTTTTGCTTTTATTATTTACATCGTCTCCGTCAATCTTTACATGGGGTTAGGCAAGAATTACTTCTTCTTTTTGTGATAAGGGGAGCATCCGTCGATTTTGCCGCCATTTGCCCAAGAAATAGAAAAATGACTTGAGATACCAATTAAGGAACTCAAGTCATTCGTCTCAGGGGATGACACGTTCATATTCATCCTGAGCATCGGTTATTTCCTCCAAAATAATGAAACCCTTCGCTAATGGAAGGGTTCTAGAATGACTCCGAAATTCCGTTTTTCATCCGTACCCCTAAATGAAGAATCCTCCACCAAAGCCGAAACCAAATGGTCCGACAAAAAATTCTTCTTCAACAAATGCGCCAGCAAAGGGGAAAAACGGAAAAAACAACACTTGTTGGGCCTTCGGTTTCCCTTTACCTTTTTCTACCGCAAACTGTGCACTGGGAACAGCCCGGCCATTTTTCGTTTGGACAGCAACACGTTGGCCTTTTAAGCGCGCACCTTTCATATCGGATCACCTCCTAATCTTGTTCACGTATAGTTTATGTAGAAAGAAAAAAGCGTATATTGACAAAGTAAGAGGCTCAACAGCCTTTTTTTGTTGAAAGAATAAAAAAATTCAACCCCCGATCCCTTTTTCGAAAAAAGGTCAGGGGTTTGTTATCAATCTCCGAAACCCTTCGTGGAAGGGTTTTTTCCGGTCCTTATTTATTGGGGGTGGCAGTATTTAAACGACAAAACGAAAATTTGCCCAAAGTTTTGTCGCATTAACCGTAAGCTTCATATGATGAAATTAGTCGGTATACGATGATGCGACGTATCTTTATGTTGAGCCTATTGAGCCGTCCATACAGGCAAGGATGGCTTTTTTGTTTGAAATAAAAAAGAACCACCCAAAGGATGGCTGAGGCTGTTGACAAAAGAAGGTCAACAGCCTTTTTTGTCGAATTGGAATAAAAAACATTCCGAAGGAAGGTTTCCTATGTTCAGAACCAACGCATC
>NZ_JAECVY010000051.1:0-1794 GCF_016055075.1 Thermoactinomyces sp. CICC 10522
TCAGCAGTCCATTTTCGCCGCCCCATAAAAAACGACCCCTTTCTTGCTTCCTTCCATTATACTTTATCTTTCGTCTGGAAGCGTATGGGGTCATTATAATTGCAGGAACTATTCTTTCCGAAATTCCCACTCTTACGTGGAATGACAATATTTCCACTTCCGTTACTTATACAGTCACCATTCAGGTTAATACAAGTACGGGTCTTACCAGTGTTACCACACAAACTCGGGCTTTAAACGCTATTGTTTTTTAACAGGATTTTAGAAAACAAATAGCCTCAATCATTTTTTGAGACAAAACAATCCTCATAGGAGGTATCCACTTTGCCAAGCATTTAGGAAACGGTTTATCCAAGACTAAAAAGCAACCTAACGCCTAAAGAGTTAGATAAATAATTCGTCTGGGCAAAAGAAAAAGCATGAAATTCCTTTTCTCAATTGGGTTTCTGATCATGTTGAAAACTTTCCAGTTTCTCAACTACTTAACGCCCATCTTTTCAAGCTGTTCAATGAGTTGCAAAACATCAATTGTCTGGCGGCCAAGACGAGAGATAGATTCAAGGGGTCACCTGTACGGAAAATCGTACGTTGACCCCTATATGGCAATTTTCCAATACCATCGTTCTCCAACTTTGATCTGGTATTTTCGGATGGTACCCGGGTTAAATTCAACCACATGCGCCGTACCTTCAAAATAAGCACCGTTTTGGTTAGGCATCAATTTTTCCTCTAAACCGACCACTAATCCTTGTTGGTTTAAATAGACGACATCGATAGGAAATTTCATCTGATACGTGTGGATCGCTGTGGCCCCCATGAGAAACATTCCACTGCCGGCTGTTGTGCGCCCGAGAAGACCTTTAGCCAGTTCAGTCATGGTTACGGCCAGTTCCATTTTTCGAAAATAGGTTTTGTAGCGATATACACATACCGATTTCATCACATCATCTCCTCTAATCCGTAGCTTGGTGCTCCCTAGATCCTATTCCAATAGTATTTCTTTGTGACACAATAGGCACATAGGGTCACCGTACGGAAAATCGTACGCTAAGGCAAAAGTTCACGTCATAACTGGAAATAATGACGCGCTTTATTAAGATAACTTTACCTTAGCGTACAGCTTATGACTTGTTGTGTCTAAAATATTCAGATGACAAAAATTGAATCGTCCTATACTGGTAACCCCGAGTTTTAGGCGAGGCAGTTTAGCCTTTGCCACGTGCGGGTCTTGCAGGACAAAGCCATACACGACTTCTGGCAGTTTCCGCTTTAGTGGTATGCTTTTGTCCCCTTTGGTCTTAACCGCCAGGTGAACCACTTGACCCAGAAGCCTTTTCTTCCGAACTTCTCCTTCCTATGGAAGGGATCTACCGCCGGATGACACGGCACACATTTTCTCGGATTGATACGATGATCCCTTCAACAACAACGGAAAGTTAGCTGGTACTTGTCAAATACCAGCTGACTTTTTTATTTCGCGGGAATGGCTTAGGCCATTTTCAATTTACTTTGTATTGTTAATTGAATCTATTTATTATTCATATAATTTTCGCAATGTGTTCATCAGCTTGATGATAAGGTTTTAGAATACACAAAAGCATAGATTAAAGGAGGGCTTTAGTGAAACTTCGGGATAAGGTTCACACCGTTCACAATGAAATCTCTTCCCAAAGTTTGCAAAAGGTACGCATCAGTAACGTCATGCAAAAGTTAAACGTGAAAGGACGATCCCAAGCTGTAGTGGAGTTGGTAAGATTGGGCGAATTAAAGATATAGTCTGCATGTGACCCTGCC
>NZ_JAECVY010000052.1:0-1673 GCF_016055075.1 Thermoactinomyces sp. CICC 10522
ATATTTATTTGGCATTCGATCCATGAGGCAAACCATTAAGGAGATTGAAACCAATGTGGCTTATCGTTGGTTTCTTGGTTATGGACTCACAGAAAAAATCCCCCATTTTTCAACATTCGGAAAGAATTATGTCCGTCGCTTTCAAGACACGGATCTATTTGAAATGATTTTTGATTACATTTTACAAGAAGCTATCAATCATTGTTTTGTCAATCCAGAAGTCATCTTTATTGATTCAACACATGTGAAAGCCAATGCAAATAAAAAGAAATATGTTAAGAAGCTGGTTTGGGCCTGTGTCCGAACCTTCCAAGAGCAACTTGAGGATGAAATCAACTAGGATCGATTGGCTCATGGAAAAAAGACATTGGCTCTCAAGACGGATGATGAAGTTAAAGAGGTTAAGGAAAGCACAACTGATCCGGAAAGCGGGTATTTTGTCAAAAATGAACGGGGCAGAGTTAACAAACTTTACACTTAAACTCACAAAGGCTATTTGGTGTAGGAAATTTGTATTGATAGAAATGACATATTTTGATAAGATTAACATTAAAAGGCGACTAATTAGATCATAATTATAGGTATTTGCCGAGGAGGCACGAATGATGGGAAGCGAAGCACTTTTTAACAGTTTATTTGATCAATGGGCCGAAGATTACGATCAAGCAGTCGCTGGCGGCCATCCGGAATATATCGAAGTATTTGAGGGGTACGCCAATATTTTGAAATCAGTGGTGGATTCTCTTGCACTTCCCAAAGGAAGCGTCGTGATGGAGTTCGGCGTAGGTACTGGAAATTTAACAAGTCTGCTTTTTGCGGAGGGTTACCGGGTAATTGGAATTGAACCGTCGGCTGCAATGCGCGAAAAAGCTAAAGCCAAACTGCCCGATCTGGAGTTGCATGAAGGGCATTTTTTGAACGTACCCTCCGGTCTCCCATCAGTGGACGCTATTGTAAGCACTTATGCGTTTCACCATTTGACAGATGAGATGAAAGACCAGGCGCTCCGTGATTTGGTCAAACGGCTCAATCCGGGCGGCAAAATTGCGTTTGCCGATACAGTGTTCCGCGATGAAGGGACCAAACTGGCCATGCAACGAGAAGCCGAGGAGCGCGGTTTTCACGAGCTCGCCTTGGATCTGAAACGGGAGTATTACCCGGTGATGAGTCGGTTAGAACGCGCTTTCTGCCAAGCCGGACTCACCGTGCGTATGAAACAGCTCAATCGGTATGTTTGGCTGATGGTGGCCGAACTAAATCGGGAAGCTTGATCCTCACTGCGGTTTCAAAAACCCCTAGTGACTAGCATGTGGTTTTTGGTTCGACCTCCGATATTAGCAGTTCATGTTTTCCGTGAATCAGAAAGGTTTCTTATTATTGGTATGTATGAAAAACAACTAAATGCTCAAGCCTGTAATAATTAAATTAACATGTAACTAAATAGGTGAGGTAAACATATAGTGATCAAGCCCAAAATTATGTGTAAATTTCCTCGGTCAGAAAAGTCGGCGTTCAACTTATGCGTGTAACTTTTGGCTGAGGTTTTTCATTGGATTTTCGCCACTCCAAATACTCCGGTCATGTCCAAGTACTTTCTACCACTGGCCCATTTTTCGTCCACTTCCATCAGTAGTGCTCCCAGCAAACGCAACACGGAAGCTCGATTCGGAAAG
>NZ_JAECVY010000053.1:0-1440 GCF_016055075.1 Thermoactinomyces sp. CICC 10522
CGCATCCGCATCCGCGTCGGCATCGGCGTCAGCATGAGCATCGGCATCCGCATCCGCATCCGCATCCGCGTCAGCATCCGCATCCGCATCCGCATCCGCGTCGGCATCCGCGTCAGCGTCGGCATCCGCGTCAGCATCCGCATCCGCATCGCGTCAGCATCCGCATCCGCGTCAGCATGAGCATCGGCATCCGCATCCGCGTCAGCGTCGGCATCAGCGTCAGCATGAGCATCGGCATCCGCATCCGCATCCGCATCCGCGTCCGCATCGGCATCCGCATCCGCGTCAGCATCCGCATCCGCATCCGCGTCAGCATCCGCATCCGCGTCAGCATGAGCATCGGCATCCGCATCCGCGTCAGCGTCGGCATCAGCGTCAGCATGAGCCTCGGCGTCGGCATTGGCGGTAGAATTGGCAGTGGCGTCGCCATTCGGATCCTTGTCATGATCAGCGTGGTCATGATCAGCGTCGGTATCGGCATTGGAAATAATTATATTGTCGCTATCTAGATCAGCTTGGTTTGTTAATTGGCCCTTGTTAGTGGCATTACTCGCACAGTAGGGTGATATATCCGGATTTGATATCGAATTTTCGATATTTTCTATATTTTCGAGGTCGTCCCGATCTTTCGTCCTTTTCTTTCTTCTCTTATCTTTAAGGTCATCACGATCACGCAGTCTTTTCTTTCTTCTTTTTTCTTTAGGATCATCACGATCACGTAGTCTTTTCTTTTTTCTTTGATCTTTTTTGTTTCTAGGGTTATTATTTAGATCCAAAATAATTTCCTCCTTTCTTTTTACGAAATTATTATATTAAGATATATCTCAGTTTGTTCCAGGCCAAGCAATCAAAATAAAGCCAGAATGTACTAACCACTAAATGTCAATAGCACTAGAAGACTCGTTTATAGACTTATTTATAGATTAGTTTAGTTTGCTGACCTCATAGGATTTCAGAAAAGGTGTAAGTTAATTTAGGGGAACAAAGGGGGTGTTTTTTTATGGGGAGAAGAAAGTGGACGGCAGAAGAATAAGCGAAATGGTGTTAGTAGGTTTTCCCACTACATTTCTACTGATCCGAAGGCTCCTAAAACTCGATATGCATTTTTTCGGGTGAATTACGAAGTATAACAGTACATTCCCGCTATCCTTCAATTCCAAATTCCAGTCCAGACTGGGAATCAGGAAGCGTGTGATACCCGGGGAGTTAAACAGATTTTCAATCACGATCAGGTTTCCGGTCATGATCGAGGCGATCCGAAACAAATCCGCTTTGATCACGGGCAAAACGTTCCGGAGTACATGCCGGGCGTAGATCGTCCATTTTTTCAATCCCTTGGATTTGGCTGTCAAAATATAGTCTTCTGTCAAAACTTTGTACCCTTGAAGGGCGACCATCCGCATCATATATGTAAAAGGCAAATAACATAAAGTCAGAAAG
>NZ_JAECVY010000054.1:0-1312 GCF_016055075.1 Thermoactinomyces sp. CICC 10522
TAGCTTAACCTGCTACGGTTTCTCTCCCGGTGATGCAACTTGACGAATGACCATTTCGTCATTTGCCTTATTCCATATCTTATTTTCAAGGTGCATTCTGTTCATGCCGTTCATCACGGCGACAAGTAGTAATATAGCATGGCTCCAAAATATTTGCAACCCCTTTTTTTATTTTTTTATTGCCCGAAGAAAAATATATTGTTATTCACAAATAAAAATTTCACTTAATGATATGAAAAAGCTTGAAAAACAGGCTGTTCAAACAATCTGCCCGCCGCTTTTAAAGCAAACCGCAACAAAGAGGGAGGGTATTCTTCACCCTCCCTGTTGAACCCCGGTTGCTTTTCAAAGATCAGGGATTTGCCAGTCAATTTCCCTGAAACCATGCTCACGTAAAAATTGATTTGCTTTGGAAAACGGACGACTGCCGAAAAATCCTTTTTTCGCGGCAAGCGGGCTTGGGTGTGCAGATTCAAAAACGCCGTGCCACGGGTTGGTGATCAAGGAACCTTTTTCTTGAGCATGGCGCCCCCATAACAAGAATACAACCGGATCCCGGCGCTCATTTAATCTCCGGATCACCTCATCGGTGAAAGTCTCCCAGCCCTTGTTCTTATGCGAATTCGGTTTGCTTTCCCTTACCGTTAAGACGGAATTTAACAAAAGTACCCCTTGTTTTGCCCACTTCTCCAAATATCCGTGGTTGGGAATTTCACACCCCAAATCCGCTTTCAGTTCCTTAAAAATATTTTTCAGGGAAGGCGGTTGTTTGACTCCCGGTTTAACGGAAAAACTGAGTCCATGTGCCTGTCCCTCTCCATGGTATGGATCCTGTCCGATAATGACGACTTTCGTTTCTGCAAATGGCGTCAACCGAAGGGCTGAAAAGATTTCATCTTTTCGCGGATATACAACTTGCGTAGCATATTCCTCTTCCACAAACTCCCACAACTTAACAAAGTACGGCTTGGAAAATTCATCTTTCAACACTTCAGCCCAGTCATTTTGAATGAATTCCATAATTGAGGAAATATCTCTCCCATTTTTTATTTTTCGGATATGTTTTAGTAAGCCACACTTATTTCCGATTGTAAAGGTACTTTTTACAAAAGAAAAAGACCCCTTTGCAAAAAAAAAAGGAGTCTTGCCGTATTCCCTGAAAACTAAAGAGTGAGTAAGGCATGACCTGAGAAGTATCGGTTCATTTGCTCTGTGAAGAGCTCCTTAGAAAGGAGGTGATCCATCCCCACCTTCCGGTAGGGATACCTTGTTACGACTTCACCCCAATCATCTGCCCCACCTTCGGCGGCTG
>NZ_JAECVY010000055.1:0-1235 GCF_016055075.1 Thermoactinomyces sp. CICC 10522
CCCTGCGCAAGCGTGAGCCCCTTGTATTGGTCGGGACAAGTTCGGATCTCTCTGGACTTTGTGGTCTTTTCATGCCTGGATATCAACTCGTATCCGATCTGGACCTCCACCTGGCCGTTTCTCTCAAAGACGGTGACTTCCCGGCCACTGTAGCGCCAAGGAACGCCATATCGCGCTCCGTCGTAGCTCACAAATCCGTCCTGGCTCACCCGGCGTCGTTCCAACAGATATGGCTTCCAGTGTTCTCTCGGGGGAAGGCACTTCAGCTTTTCCTGTTTCAGACGATCGCAAGGCCGTTCACCGGTTGTCCCGTGGATTCGGCGATTCTTCTCATCGCACCAGGAGATTGCTTGTCGGTTCAAATCTTCCAGATCCACAAACCGCCGACCAGGCAGAAAGTTTTCTTTCACAAACCGGATGCTACGCTCCACCTTGCCTTTCGTTTGGGGCCGCCGGACACGACAGACGCGTGGAACAAATCCCGCTGTCGCCGCGAAGTCGGCGAATAGCGCGTGCCACCGCGGTTTCCGGTCATTCTCCATCCCCAGGATCACCGTTTTCATCCGATCCGTTAGGATGACCTCCGGAATCCCACCGAAATACTCAAACGCATGAACCATGCAGCGGAGGAAACTGTGAATGTCGCATCGCTTGGCAAACTCCACGTAGATCGCCCGAGAGTAGCCGAGCACCATGACAAACACGGGTACTTTGTGCACTTGTCCCTCCGGGTCGGTGTACTCACAAATCCCCCAGTCCACTTGCGCTTGTTCACCGGGACGCGTCTCGTATCTCTGAACAGCGGGAAGCTGTTTGGGAGGCCGGAAAGCTTTGATGTAGTCTTTGAGGATGGTACGGCCTCCCTGGTAACCATGCTCTTGAAGAAGTCGAAAGAGAACTTCGCAATTGAAGATGCCTTGTTCCATGTACTGATGAATCAGCGGTTTGAAGGGATCCAGTTTGGATGGCCGCTTAGAGCGGGGCTTCCGCTCCGGAAGCCCCTGAGTGCGAAGATACCGTCGAACGGTATTGCGGGCATGTCCAGTTTCTCTCGAAATAGCCCGAATACTCTTGCCAATCGCCTTCAATTCGTGTAATTTAATCACAGTCCCACTCCCTAACATAGATCCCCCTCCGAAGAAATTTGGCGGTATTATTCGAAGGGGATTTATTCGACGGGGAGTGGGTCAATTCTTTTTCGGCGATCCTGGGTCAATTATAGACCGGCGGTAACA
>NZ_JAECVY010000057.1:0-1173 GCF_016055075.1 Thermoactinomyces sp. CICC 10522
TGATCTCGCCCCCATCAAGCTCTCATACACCTCGAGTGAGCGCACTTCCACTTCGTGATGCGGGATTTGTTTTGCACGCGGTCGGGGGACAGGGAGTCCCTGTGCGGTCACAAGCCCTTTGTACTGGTTAGGGCAAGGGACAACGGCTCTGGATTTTCCCACTTTTTCATGACGAGTAATCTGTTTCGAACCAATCCAAATTTCCACATGGCCGTTCCGTTCACAGACCGTTGCTTCACGACCGCTGTAGTGCCAGGGGACCCCATATCGTACTCCGTCATAACTGACGAACCCGTCTTGACTGACACGGCGTCTTTCGCGCAGATACGGGTTCCAGCGGTCGAGGTCAGGAAGCAGCTTTAGATTTTCCTGCTTCAGACGGTCACAAGGTCGCTCGCCAGTCGTTCCATGAACACGCCGGTTTTTCTCGTCACACCACGCCGCAGCTTGCCGGTTCAGATCTTCCAGATCGATGAAGCGGCGCCCCGGCAGGAAGTTTTCCTTTACAAACCGGATGCTGCGTTCCACCTTGCCCTTGGTTTGCGGACGCCGAACGCGGCATACCCGCGGGATAAACCCTGCTGTTGCCGCGAAGTCGGCAAACAGCCCATGCCACCGGGGCTTTCGGTCGTCCCCCATGCCCAAGATCACCGTTTTCATTCGATCCGTTAGAACTATGTCTGGAATCCCGCCGAAATACTCAAATGCATGAACCAGGCAGCGGAGGAAACTGTGGATGTCGCAGCGCTTGGCAAACTCCACATAGATCGCTCGGGAGTAGCCGAGAACCATGACAAACACAGGCACTTTGTGGACTTGACCCTCCGGATCCACGTATTCACAGATCCCCCAGTCTACCTGGGCTTGTTCCCCAGGGCGGGTTTCATACCGTTGAACTGCAGGGAGCTGTTTGGGAGGACGGAAGTCCTTGACATAGTCTTTAAGAATAGTTCGACCGCCTTGGTAGCCTTGCTCACGGAGAAACCGGAAAAGGACTTCGCAGTTGTAGATGCCTTGATCCATGTACTGGTGCAGAAGCGGCTTGAAGGGATCCAACTTGGATGGCCGTTTTCGCCGGGGCTTCCGCTCCGGAAGCCCCTCTGCACGAAGATACCGCCGGACGGTATTGCGGGCATGTCCCGTTTCTCTCGAAATCGCCCGAATACTCTTGCC
>NZ_JAECVY010000058.1:0-1089 GCF_016055075.1 Thermoactinomyces sp. CICC 10522
TGAGGCTGATGACAAACCCCTGGCTCTTTTCATGAGAAAAGGGCTAGGGGTTGTATATTTCAGGGGAATAAACAGATAAAGGAAATTTAATATGCAGTAAAACCATAACACAGAGCCTTTTCCTCTCTTTGAGAGGAGTAAGGCCATTTTTTTAACGTTTTGAGCCACGGCAGTCAGGAGGCATTGCTCCCTAACTTTGGCAAGCCCCCTGTAACGGGAATAGCGAAGACCATGAAGTTCTTTCGCGTCAGCGAAGCTGCGCTCAATGGTTTCGCCACGTCGTTTGTATAGTTGTTTTCCTCTTTCACTTAAACGGTTTTTTCGAACCCACTCCTTTGCGTTTTCCCACACATGGCGAGTCACGACCTTTTGATGGGTTTTGGAGTGAGTACAACGGGAGAGGAACGGACAGTTCTGGCACACATTTGGGTTTGACTTGTATTCGCGGTATCCTGAGCGATTTGTAGTCGAATAGCGGAGTTCATGCTTGGCGGGGCAAAGATATACATCTTTTTCAGGTATGTACTTAAATTGCCATTTATGAAAAAGGCCTTTCTTCGGTCGGAAACGTCGATGAGCAATCACTGTAAAAATGTTCCGTTTCATCAGTTCCTGACAGATGGGCATAGTGAGATAACCAGCGTCTAATGCGACTTCCTCGACGAGGAAGTCGAACCGGTTAATCTGTCGATCCAAACGTTCCAAGTACGGGATGGAGTCATGAACGTTTCCGGGTGTAACGAAAACATCCGTGATGAAATTGTATTTTCCATCTACTGTTCGGTGATCCAGGTAAAAGAAGCCCTCCGGTTTTCCGTCACGAACCATGTACCCGCTGTCCGGATCGGTTGTGCTGATCCGGATTTCTTTTTCTTCCAATTTTACTTGTTTTTTTTAAACGGATCTTTTCTGTGCTGAATCCGGTCTTTGTCGATGGCTTTCTCTAGCTCTTCCATGTAGCTTTTTGGGGTAACCGTCACCTTTTGTTTCTTGAACTTACTTTTACTGGCGTTTGCTTTTAAGAAGGTGGAATCGCTGAACAATTGTTTCCCTTCAATAAATCCGTGTTGAATCGCCTGAATGACGATT
>NZ_JAECVY010000059.1:0-1083 GCF_016055075.1 Thermoactinomyces sp. CICC 10522
AGGGCGCATGAGTACGTAGTCGTCGACCCGAAACCGGGTGATCTACCCATGTCCAGGGTGAAGTTCCGGTAACACGGAATGGAGGCCCGAACCTTTTGGTGTTGAAAAACCATAGGATGAGGTGTGGGTAGGGGTGAAATGCCAATCGAACTCGGAGATAGCTGGTTCTCCCCGAAATAGCTTTAGGGCTAGCCTCGGAGCAGGAGTGATGGAGGTAGAGCACTGATTGGGCTAGGGGCCCTCACCGGGTTACCGAACTCAGTTAAACTCCGAATGCCATCCACTTTTCCTCCGGGAGTCAGACTGCGAGTGCTAAGATCCGTAGTCAAAAGGGAAACAGCCCAGACCACCAGCTAAGGTCCCCAAGTAACCGCTAAGTGGGAAAGGATGTGGAGTTGCCCAGACAACCAGGATGTTGGCTTAGAAGCAGCCATCATTCAAAGAGTGCGTAATAGCTCACTGGTCAAGTGACTCTGCGCCGAAAATGTAACGGGGCTAAGCGGTTCACCGAAGCTGTGGATGTTGCCGAAGGCAACATGGTAGGGGAGCGTTCCAAGCGGCGTCGAAGCCGCATCGTGAGATGCGGTGGAGTGCTTGGAAGTGAGAATGCCGGTATGAGTAGCGAAAAGAGGGGTGAGAATCCCCTCCGCCGTAAGCCTAAGGGTTCCTGAGGAAGGTTCGTCCGCTCAGGGTAAGTCGGGACCTAAGCCGAGGCCGAAAGGCGTAGGCGATGGACAACAGGTTGAAATTCCTGTACCACCTGATTCCGTTTGTACGATGGGGGGACGCAGGAGGGTAGAGAATCGCGCGACTGGATGTGCGCGTCCAAGCGGTGAGGCTGAAAGGACAGGCAAATCCGTCCTTTCTTTAAGGCCAGGCCGTGATGGCGAGGGAAATTTAAAGTACCGAAGTTCTTGATCTCACACTGCCAAGAAAAGCCTCTAGGAGGAAGCAGGTGCCCGTACCGCAAACCGACACAGGTAGGCGAGGAGAGAATCCTAAGGCGCTCGGGAAAACTCTCGTTAAGGAACTCGGCAAAATGACCCCGTAACTTCGGGAGAAGGGGTGCCCCGGTAGGGTGAA
>NZ_JAECVY010000005.1:0-210917 GCF_016055075.1 Thermoactinomyces sp. CICC 10522
GATGGATCACCTCCTTTCTAAGGAGCTCTTCACAGAGCAAATGAACCGGTTACTTCTCGGGTCATGCCTTACTCACTCTTTAGTTTTCAGGGAATACCGTTTATGGATTATCCAAACTGGATAATCTTTTTTGTATATAATAAAACTTACCAGTATCGAAAAAAGAGGTGCAAAGTGATGAAAGAAGAGTCCTCGAAAGTCAGACGGGCACGCCGTCCGATTCCGAATCGAGAGGAACTGCAAAAGAGGTTGACTGCTCTCCAGTATGAAGTGACACAAAAGGAAGGAACAGAACCTCCCTTTCGCAATGAATATTGGGATCATGATGAAGAAGGGATTTATGTGGATATTGTTTCCGGTGAACCTTTGTTCAGTTCTCTGGACAAGTTTGATGCCGGATGTGGCTGGCCCAGTTTTACCAAACCGCTTCATCCTGAGCAAATCGTCGAAAAGCTGGATGACCGGTTTGGCATGATTCGTACGGAGGTTCGCAGCAGAGAAGCAGATTCCCATTTGGGACATGTGTTTAATGACGGCCCTGCTCCGACACATTTGCGCTATTGCATCAATTCAGCCGCGCTCCGCTTCATTCCCAAAAAAGATCTGGAAAAAGAGGGTTATGGCGAATACCTGCATCTGTTTGAAAAGTAAAGAACCCGGTGCCCGGAAAATTTTAGCGCCTGTTCCACCAGTATCACAAATCGCGTAGAGCCACCTGTGCAGTAGTACTTTACAAACATGCGCTGCCTGTGACTGACCAAGCTTATACACCAAGTGCTTTTCACAATTCAATCAAAAAGAAACGGGATGCTCAATTGGGCATCCCGTTCTGTCGTTTGATATGATCTTTAGTTGAAAAAGAACAACTTTGATCATCTAGAAGAGTAATGTATAGATTGTTCAATCATTGTTTTACATCTGACTTGAAAGAATGAGGTCACCTAAAATGATGGAACGAATTTTTGTAAAATTGATTCAGCAATACGGTGCATTGAAAATAACTCCATTAAAAGGGGGGTATACGAACTCGACAGTTCTAATGGACGGTACAGATCCATTATTAGTTGCCAAGATTGCACGAAGGGATAACCAGGATGCTTTAAACGAAATTAGTTGTCTCAGCCTGCTTAATGGATCCGATATCACTCCTGCTTTATATGAAACATTTGATCTGTTCGATTTCAGAATAATGGTTATGGATTACCGAGAAGGAATCAACGGTCAGTTCATTTTAGACGATCACAAGTGGAATGATGCTGTTGAATTATACAAGTTGCTTGGTATAACTCTTGCTTCTCATATTCATGCTATTACCTGTCTTAATGGGAATGGAATTATTCGAAAGAGTTCCTTGAATTCTCTGAGAGAAACAGCGTTCGACTTGGACTTCGTACCTTTATCATTAAAAACGTCATCAGCCGGGATTTTGTCAGTCATTGAGGAAAGGGAAAGTGAGTGGGTATTAACCCACGGGGATTATGGGCCGCATAATATATTGATATCACCTGGAAAGAAGCTGTCTGTACTGGATTGGGAGTGGGCGGAGTGGGCGCATCCGTTAAATGATTTGGCGTGGGTATATTGGTTTACGAATTTCCATTATCCGGACAAGGCTGATTTTCTCCTTGAATCTTTTATTAATGGATATGCTTCACACAGAAATATTTCTTATGAGCCTAATCTCATAAAGGCTTATTGTATTGCTAAAGTTTGGAATGTGTTGTTGCGTGTGGAAAATGCCGCAAAGGATGTGCAAGACGAGTGGATTCGTCGTTTAGATTGGACTCTAAATAAGGAATTTTGTATATAAACTCTATGAGAAAAAACGATAACAAAAATATGCCTTTAAAAGAATAGACAGATTTTTATGGGAGAATACCACAGGTGTTTTTCCGCAGGTAAAATGCAGAAAAAAAAACGGGGATGGCCCATTGAGCATCCCTGTTTATCTTATTTTTTAGTTTTGTTTGCTGCATGCACGCTATTTCTACCGCCTTCTTTGTGCGTTTGAGTGCTTTCTGGAAGGGGTAAAGGGAGCATCACTTCCGTAATTTGATATAAACCCTTCCGGGTCTGAAAGGAACAGACGGATGCCGTCGCCAAATAAGATACTGCGACTCAAATATGAAATCCGGTCCCCTGGGATATGAGCTTATTTATCTAATTAGCTTAAATGAAAGGCTATATGTGTCTGATCCATCTCTCTATACATTAATTGAATGGGAGTTTTGTTTATATTAAATACTAATGTCTCATCGATATATTCAGTTCTGAACTGGATGTAATCTTCAGTGACGGAAACAGGGTGTATTGGATATTGAAAAGGTGCTCCATGCATTTTAGTCACACTTAGATATAATTGTCCTCCTTCATAGGTAATTGTTATTTTTCTTTCAGAGTTTTCTATCTGATAGATTCCAATTATGCGCTTAACAACACTTTCATTTAGATCAATTGATGTCGTTACTTCAGGAAATGAGATCGGTACACCAAAAAATAAACGAACTAGGTTTTTTCCGATCCATGTTACCGGAGTAATATTTAGGTTGCTCAAGATAATAACTGTAAGATTATCGTTTACGAATCGAAGAATATTTCCGCAGAAACCATTGATATCCCCATAATGACTAATACAAGTATGATATTTGTTACCGATCTCCAGCTGTTGAACAGCCCATCCGTAACCATAGTTTTCCAGATGAGGAGTAAACATAGATTGGAGTGACTCATATGATACGAGTTTATTTGTATATAAAGCCTGATCCCAGCGATATAAGTCCTCGACTGTAGAATACAACCCATATCCCCCGACAGGAATGGACATGTCCATGTGTTCTGTATGAATTATCTCTTTCCAGACAGAATATCCTGAAGCAAGATTATGGACTATCGTACGACCATCATCTACACCCGTGTCATTCATTTTAAGCGGGCCAAAAATGTAACGATTTAGAAAACTGGCATAGGATTGCTTAGAAAGTCGTTCAATCATCTTAGTAAGTAAAATGTAGGACGATGTACAATAAGAAAACCGTTCTCCGGGTATAAACTCCAGAGGAAGATTCTTGAATAAATCGATGGTTTGATCCAAAGTAGAAGGCAATCGCATAATCCTGGTCCAGTAATCCGGGAATTTAACAAAATCAGGAATGCCGGAAGTGTGTGTAAGCAAGTGATGGATCGTGATTTGATCACCTTTGGGAAAGTCGGGAATATAATTACGAATGGGTTCTAACACCGATAGTAGTCCCTGTTCTTGCAGCTGAAGAACAGCCATGGCTGTAAAACCTTTAGTGATGGAGCCAATTCGATATTTAGTTTGAGGTGTATTCGGTACAGTATGTTCTATATTACTCCAACCATAACCACGGCTTAGTAAAATTTCTCCTTTATAACCTACTAATACAGATCCATTAAAATAACGATTTTCTTCTAACTTACTCATATAGTTTTCTAATTGGGAAATAATCGCTTTCAAATAGCATCCACTCCTGATTCGAAATGTTTTGGGAAAACTGTTTTTTGGAAGCGTCTTTGCGCTATTCAGATCAGATTTCGCTCTTTTACCCCTGAAAGGCACTGAGCCGTTTTATCAGCAGTTCCAGCCTTTTCCGGAGTTCTTGAACCTTCCGTTATCAAACTTGTACTCACCTTCATCCAACATCGAATATTCTATGTAACAATAACATTTGATGATAAACATTTGTTCTCCTGCTACAAACACAAAAAAGCCATTGAGTCTGTAAAGTACTGCTTCATAGACTCAATGGCTTTTTGCTTGACGGGCAAGGGCAGGGTTCTTTTGTCAGAAGAGGAGCTCTTCCAGCTCATCCAATTTCGTTTCAAATGTTTTTAGCGCTTGCTTGATCGGCTCTGCCGTCGTCATGTCAACGCCGGCTTTTTTCAGCACTTCGATCGGATAATCGGAGCTGCCCGCCTTCAGGAAAGAGAGATAGCGGTCCACAGCCGGTTTGCCTTCGCTCAAGATCTGGCTGGACAGAGCCGCCGCTGCACTGAAGCCGGTTGCGTATTGATAAACATAATAATTGTAATAGAAATGGGGGATGCGCGCCCATTCCAGTCCGATTTCCTTGTCACTGACGATTTCGTCTCCGTAGTACTTCCGGTTTAACTCATAATAAAGAGTTGTCAGCAAGTCAGGGGTCAGCGCTTCACCGTCTTGGGCTTTTTGATGGATCAAGTGTTCAAACTCGGCAAACATCGTCTGGCGGAATACCGTCCCGCGGAAAGAATCCAGATAATGATTGAGAAGATATAACCGTTTTTGTTTGTCATTTGTGGTCTTGAGCAGATGGTCGTTCAAAAGTGCTTCATTGCAAGTGGAAGCAACTTCCGCTACAAAAATCGTATAATCGCCGTAAACAAAAGGCTGGTGCTTCCGGGTGTAGTAACTGTGGACGGAATGACCGAATTCATGTGCCAGCGTAAACAGATTGTCCATGTTGTCCTGCCAGTTCATCAAAATATAAGGCGAGGTTCCGTATGCGCCGGAAGAATAGGCTCCGCTGCGTTTGCCCTTATTTTCATAAACATCGACCCACCGGTTTTCGTATGCTTCCTTCAGGATGGAAATATATTCATCCCCCAACACATTTAAGCCTTCGAGGAGAATCTGCTGTGCTTCCGGATAGGTCACTTTCCATTTCACATCTTTTACCAGCGGTGTATAAATATCGTACATGTGAAGTTCCGGAAGCCCGAGAGCGCGCTTGCGGATCGAAACATAGCGGTGCAGAAGGTGAAGATGGTCATTCACCGTTTCCACCAGTTGATCATATACTTTTTCCGGAATGTGGTTGGATGACAGGGCAGCCTGTCTCGCCGATTGGTAACGGCGCGCCTTGGCGAAGAAATTATTTTTCTTCACCGCCCCGCTCAGCGTGCTGGCAAAGGTGTTTTTATATTTATTGTAAGTGGCGTAAAGCCCCATAAAAGCATCTTTGCGCACCCGGCGGTCGCTGCTCTCCATAAACTGGATGAACCGCCCGTGAGTAATCTCCACTTCGTCTCCTTCTTCATCAATGATGGTCGGAAAGCGAAGATCGGCATTGTTCAGCATGCCGAATGTATTGGCTGAGGAACGCATCACATCGCTGGCCTGCGCAAGAAGCGCTTCTTCCGGTTCGGACAGGACATGAGGCCTTTTTTGGTTGATTTGATCCAATGCGTGTTTGTATAGTTGCAATTCCTTGTTTTCCTGAATAAAGGATTGTAATTTTTGCTCACTGATGCTCAGAATTTCCGGAACCATGAAAGACATTTCGCTTGCCGCATCGGAATACAGCCGTTTTGCCCGGTCATTCAGTGCCTGGAAATAGGAGTTGGTGGTGTCCTGATCATAACGCATGTGCGCGTATGTATAAAGCTTTCCCAAGCGGTAGAGCACATGGTCCTGAAATTTGAGGGCGGCCAAGAGCGTTTCGGATGAAGTGCCAAGTTTTCCTTTGTATTGGGATATTTTGGGCAACAGTTCTTTTACTTGGGCGAATTCATCGTTCCAACTTTGGTCGCTGTCGAAAATATCTTCAAGCCGCCAGGTGTATTCCACCGGGATTTCGGATCGTTGGGGTAATTGCTTGCTATTTTGCTTTGTCATCGTCATCCTCCTTCTGGATCGTGAAGGTCACATGTTTATTATACTATTTGTTATCGTAATCAGAAATGATGTGTCCCGTTTTTTCGGGGAAGTCGCGGCGCGGTCCGGTTTCTGAGCGATCAGCATCGCTGGGATCGCTGCATTTTTCGATCGGCCCTTTGGTTTTCCGCACGTCGGGAGCAAGGATTTGCAATTGCCAGCGATTTGATGATTGTGGTATAATCGCTTTGGCTATACTTATTGTAGATACATCTGTTGGTAAAAGAGTGGGCGCTGACCCACTCTTTGCATTTTGCCGAAGATGTTCTGTCATTAGCCGTTTTTAAGGAGGGTTGGCTTTGAGTCGGCAGGTAACAGAAGCAGTGGAAAAACTGGCAAAGCCGATTTTGGAAGCAGAAGGATTGGAACTGGTCGACGTAGAGTACAAGAAAGAAGGGAACAATTGGTTTTTGCGCATTTTCATTGATCGTGAGGAGCGTCCGGTAGACCTGGATGATTGCAGTCGCGTCAGCGAAAAATTGAGCGATTCTCTGGACGAGGCTGATCCGATTCCGGGTGCCTACATCCTGGAAGTCTCTTCTCCGGGTGCGGAAAGACCCCTGAAAAAAGAAAAAGATTTTCATAAAGCCGTGGGAAAAAATGTGCATATTACGACGTATGAACCGATTGATGGGCAAAAGGTATTTGATGGTGTGTTGAGCCAATACGATGGGGTGCAACTTACCATTCAAGAAAAGAAAAAAAGTTTTCAAATACCGGTTGAAAAAGTGGCAAAAGCCCGCTTGAGCGTCGTGTTCTAAAGCGAAGGGAGGAATGGGACCGATGAATGCCGAGTTCATCGAGGCCCTGGAGCAGTTAGAAAAAGAAAAAGGGATCAGCAAAGATATTTTGATTGAAGCGATTGAAGCTGCATTGATTTCCGGATACAAACGGAATTTCCATTCAGCGCAGAACGTGCGTGTTGACATTAACCGGCAGTCCGGAGAAGTCCGGGTGTTTGCCCGTAAAACAGTGGTGGAAGAGGTTTTGGATTCCCGTCTGGAAATTTCGCAGGATGCGGCAAGGGAGATCGATCCGAACTACCAATTGGGGGATATTGTCGAAATCGAAGTAACGCCCGCCGATTTTGGCCGCATCGCCGCCCAAACGGCGAAACAAGTGGTGACCCAGCGAATTCGCGAAGCAGAGCGGACGGCGATTTACAAAGACTTTGTGGACCGTGAGGAAGACATTATCACGGGGATCGTCCAGCGGGCGGACAGCCGCTATTACTACGTGGATCTGGGACGGGTGGAAGCGCTTCTTCCCCATGCGGAAACGATTCCCGGTGAAAGGTTCAAACACGGTGACCGTGTGAAAGCTTTTATCACCAAAGTAGAGAAATCGACGAAAGGTCCGCAAATCTTTCTTTCCCGCACTCATCCGGGATTGTTGAAACGCCTGTTTGAATTGGAAGTTCCGGAAATTTATGAAGGTATCGTCGAAATCAAGGCGATTGCCCGTGAAGCCGGTTATCGCTCCAAAGTGGCCGTCGCTTCGCACAATCCGGATGTGGATCCGGTCGGAGCTTGTGTGGGGCACCGCGGGGCTCGCGTACAAACGGTTGTCAGCGAGTTGCGGGGTGAAAAAATCGACATTGTGCGTTGGTCTGATCAGATTGATGAGTGGATTGCCAATGCGCTGAGCCCGTCCAAGGTTGTTTCCGTCACCGTTTATGAAGAGGAAAAAATGGCGCGGGTCGTTGTGCCGGATCATCAGCTTTCGCTTGCGATCGGCAAAGAAGGGCAAAACGCCCGCCTGGCCGCCAAATTGACAAATTGGAAAATCGATATTAAAAGTGAATCAGAAGCGGAGAACGATCTGATCGGGGAAGAAGATCCGATTGCAGAAGAAGATCGGACCGCAGAAGAAGAGGCGCATTTGGCTGGCGCAGAGGAAAAAGAAGAAATCCGTGAAATCGAAGATCTTATCAATGAATAAACTGGTGGGGAGGTTGCTCTAAAAAATGAAGCAACGTAAAGTTCCCATGCGCAAGTGCGTTGCATCGCAGGAGATGTTTCCTAAAAAAAGCCTTGTTCGCATTGTGCGCACACCGGAAAATGAGATCGTAATTGATCCGACCGGAAAAAAATCAGGACGCGGTGCTTACTTGTGCGCAAAAATGGAGTATATCGATTTGGCACAGAAAAAGAAAGCATTGGACAGAGCCCTCAAAGTGCAAGTACCATCCGAACTTTATGACCAGCTTCGCGATTATGTAAAAACGCTTGACCCCGGATCAGATGGATAAGATCCTGCAGTTGCTCGGGCTTGCCACGAGGGCGAAAAAGGTAGTGTCCGGAGAAGAATTGGTTTTGCAGGAAGTACGTTCTGGAAGAGCTAAGCTCGTTTTTCTGGCTACGGATGCGGCTAAAAATGCCGAGAAGAAGGTTACAGATAAATGTTCATCCTATGATGTTCCGCTCATTCGTTACGGAACGCGGCAAGAATTGGGGAAAGCGATTGGAAAAGACGAACGAGTGGTTGTAGCCGTGACGGATGCGGGTTTTGCCCGTTCGTTTGCCAAGCTGGTAAGTACTTGACGGGGGTGAATCGATTGGCCAAAATGCGAGTTTACGAGTATGCCAAAAAAATGAATATTTCCAGTAAAGAGATGCTCAATCTGTTGGAACAGGTTGGCATGAAGGTGAACAACCATATGAGCGTACTGGATGAAGGAATGATCCAGAAAGTGGAACAACACATGAATAAAGAAGGGGGAGCCCCTTCGGAAGCAAAAGAGAAGGCTCAGGGAGAGAAGAAAGTGAAACAACAAGCGAAAAATCAAAACCAGTCAGGTTCAAGAAGCCAAAGGCCGTCGGGAAATAAGAGAAATTCGCGTCCAAACCGGCCGAACCAGAGACAAAATCAGCCGAAATCGCCAGGGCGTCAGCCGCGGATTTCCGCCGCCGAGGAAGTCCAAAAGTCCGCCGGCTTCATGGCAAAGGATAAAGTGGAGCAGCCGAAGCGCGCGAAAAAAGAAGATCCGAAAAAAGGCCGTTTCAGCAAATTAAAAGACGATCCGCCCAAAGACTTTGCCATCGGGCGCGGGAAAGGGCGCAACCGTAAAAAAGGGGACCGCAAGGGAGAAAACCGGGAAAAACAAGCTCCGGTTCTGCCCAAGGAAATCACCGTTTCCGGCCCGCTCACAGTGGCTGACTTTGCCAAACTGTTGCGCCGGGAAGCATCCGCGGTGATCAAGAAGCTGATTTCCCACGGCGTCATGGCAACCATCAACCAGGAAATCGATGTAGAGACGATGAGCGTGATCGCGGAAGAGTTTGATGTCACCGTCATTTACAAAGAAGAAGTGGATGAATCCAATTTTGAAGAGCAAGAAGAAGTGGATGCACCTGAGGATTTGGTGGAACGTCCGCCGGTTGTCACCATCATGGGCCACGTCGATCACGGTAAAACCACGTTGCTCGATCAGATCCGCAACAGTAACGTCACCGCGGGGGAAGCAGGCGGAATTACCCAGCATATCGGCGCTTATCAGGTAGAAGTAAACGGCAAGAAAATTACCTTCCTGGATACTCCGGGGCACGCCGCCTTTACGACCATGCGGGCACGTGGTGCACAAGTGACAGATATCACCATCTTGGTCGTCGCTGCCGATGATGGCGTGATGCCGCAGACAATCGAAGCGGTCAACCATGCCAAAGCGGCAAATGTGCCGATTATCGTCGCGGTGAACAAAATGGATAAACCGGGTGTCAATCCTGACCGGGTTAAGCAGCAGCTGATGGAGCACGGCCTGGTTCCCGAAGAATGGGGCGGGGATACCATCTTCGTTCCTGTTTCCGCTTTGACGGGAAACGGAATTGAAGATCTCCTCGAGATGGTCTTGCTCGTGGCTGAAGTACAAGAGCTGAAAGCAAATCCGAATAAACGTGCCCGCGGCGTCGTCATCGAAGCAGAGCTTGATAAGGGGCGCGGAGCGGTTGCGACGGTTCTCGTACAAAACGGTACACTGAAGGTGGGAGACGGAATTGTCGCCGGCAATTATTTCGGCAAAATCCGGGCGATGATCAACGATCGCGGTCGCCGCATTAAAACCGCACCGCCGTCCACTCCGGTCGAGATTTTGGGTTTGCCTGATGTTCCAAGCCCGGGAGACCAGTTCATGGTGTTTGAAGATGAGAAAAAAGGGCGGGCCATCGCCGAGAAACGGATGCAGAAGCGAATCGAGGAAGAGCGTGGCGCCAGCAGCCGTGTCAGCCTGGATGACCTCTTCAAACAGATCAAAGAGGGCGAAGTGAAAGATCTCAATATTATCATCAAGGCAGACGTTCAGGGTTCGGCAGAAGCGCTGAAAAGTTCACTGGAAAAAATCGATGTGGAAGGCGTGAACGTAAAAATCATTCACTCCGGTGTCGGAGCGATCAGCGAATCGGATATCATCCTGGCGTCGGCATCCAATGCGATTGTGATCGGGTTTAACGTCCGTCCCGAACCCAATGCCCGTTCCATGGCCGAACAGGAAAAAGTGGATATTCGCTTGCACCGGGTCATTTATAATGTAATTGAAGAAATCGAAGCGGCCATGAAAGGAATGCTCGATCCGGAGTTTGAAGAAAAAGTGGTCGGTTCGGCCGAAGTTCGGCAAATTTTCAAAGTGTCCAAAGTGGGAACCATCGCCGGCTGTTATGTCATCGAAGGCAAGATCGTTCGCGATGGAAATGCCCGCATCATCCGCGATGGGGTTGTTATTCACGATGGCAAACTGGATACGCTCAAACGCTTTAAAGATGATGTAAAAGAGGTTGCACAGGGGTATGAATGTGGTTTAACCCTGCAAAACTATAATGACATCAAAGAAGGCGACCTTATCGAAGTATATGTGATTGAAGAAGTGGAACGGAAGTAATGAGCGTCATCGGCCTACTGGAGATCAAAGGGCGGGTGATTGCTTCCGCTTCCCTCAAAGATAAACGCCGTGTCATCAAGAGTGTGCAAGCCAAGGTTCGCAACAAATTCAATCTATCGGTGGCGGAAACGGGAAAACAAGATGATCGCCAGTTGACGGAAATCGCTGTCGTCGGTGTGGGCAGCAGCAGGAAAGTGGTTGAACAGGAACTGCAGCAGGCGCTTCGCCTCATCGAGAATTTCGATGAGCTAGAGATTTACGATGCTGTCGTCACATATGTGTAACTCAAGAGTGTTAGGAGGTTTTGAAGGTGGCACGCATTCGGGTAAGCCGTGTCGGCGAACAGGTAAAGAAAGAGCTGAGCCAAATCATTCAGCAAGAGATCAAAGATCCGCGCATCGGCTTTGTCACCATCACCAGGGTGGAAATGACGGGCGACTTGCAAATTGCCAAAGTGTATATCAGCGTATTGGGAAGCGCTCAAGAAAAAGGAGAAACGCTGTCCGCACTGGAAAAAGCCAAAGGTTATATCCGTTCGGAAATCGGGCGCCGCATCCGGTTGCGCCACGTTCCCGAGCTGCTGTTTGTGATGGATGAGTCGCTGGAGCACAGCGAACACATTTCCCGCTTGCTTTACGAAGTGAAAACAGAGGGGACTAAAGAATAATGGTGTGGTTTGAGTCTCTTCAACATTTCATCAGCGAAGCGGATCAAGTGCTGATTGTATCTCATGTCAATCCGGATGGAGATGCAGTCAGCTCCACCCTTGCCGCAGGATACCTGTTGAAAAGATGGGGCAAACAGGTGACAATGGTGAATGAATCCCCCGTTCCCAAGAAATTTTTCATCCTGGAGGGAACAAAAGAGATCGTTTCCACTGATCAGATTAGCGGGCGCTTTCGTCATGTGATCGCGCTCGATTGTGCTGATCGGGAACGGATGGGCAACATCCGGCAGTTGCTCGCAGAAGATGCCTTCATCATCAATATTGATCATCATGCGACCAATGAACGCTTTGGAGATGTCAACATCGTCGTGCCCGATGCGGCGGCGACGGTTGAGATTCTGTTCGATTGGGTTGAACAGGCGGGGGTTTCCCTGGATCAACGGCTGGCCAGTTATCTTTATACCGGTTTATTGACTGATACCGGCGGATTTCGCTATTCCAACACCACCCCCAAAGTCCTGAGAATTGCCGCACAGCTGGTGGATACGGGCATCGAGTCCCACAAAATCGCCGATGCCGTTCTTGAAACGGTGACCATCGAACAGCTTCAATTGCTGCAAAAAGCGCTCTCCAGCCTGCGCCGATCCGATGACGGGCTTGTGGCTTGGATGAGTTTGAGCAGGAAGGATACGGACGCTTTTTTGCAGTCACATGAAGATCTGGATGGCATTGTGAATTACGCCCGAAACATCTTGGGGGTTGATGTCGGAATCCTGTTCCGGGAAACGGAGGACGGGACGGTAAAAGTGAGTTTGCGGTCCCGGGAGTTCGTCGATGTCGGAAAGGTGGCCAAAGCGTTTGGCGGCGGTGGACATGCCCGGGCAGCCGGATGCACCTTTCACGGTTCGCTCAAGGAAGCGGAAGAAAAAATGCTTCCCCGCCTTCGCCTGGAACTGGAGTGTGAAAAAAGATGACATACCACGGGATTTTGCCGGTATTTAAGCCAAAAGGGCTCACTTCCCACGACGTTGTGGCCAAAGTGAGGCGTTTGGCAGGACAAAAAAAAGTGGGACATACAGGCACGCTTGATCCGGAAGTGGAGGGCGTGCTGCCTGTTTGTTTGGGACAAGCGACCCGCATAGCCGAGTATATTCAGGCCATGCCGAAGCGGTACCGCGGTTCGTTTATGGTGGGAATCTCTACCGATACGGAAGACCAGACGGGTGAAATCACGGCAAAGGCAGATTCCGTGGAAAAATTGGATCATCCTTGTGTTGAAGCGATTTTCAGCCGCTTTACAGGAGAGATTGAGCAGGTTCCGCCGATGTATTCTGCGGTAAAGATCAAAGGAAAGAAACTGTATGAACTGGCTCGTGAGGGAAAAGAGATTGAGCGTCCTTCGCGGAAAGTCTTCATTTATGAACTGCATCTGCTGGGGATCGAAGATACACCTTATCCCAAGATTTCGTTTGATGTCCTGTGTTCCAAAGGGACTTATGTCCGTACGCTTTGCGTCGATCTCGGACGAGCGCTCGGTTACCCTGCTCACATGACCGGGCTTGTCCGCACGCAAAGCGGTCCGTTTCACTTGGAAGATTGCTGGATGTTGGAAGAACTCGCCCAGGCGGCAGAGCAGCAAAAGCTGGGAGAATATCTCGTTTCCCCCGGCGATGCGCTCAGCTTATGGCCATCGCTGGTTGTTGGTGATGAAGATGTCAAACGCGTCCTGGACGGTTGGGAACTTCGGTTTTCAGGCTTGCCTGCATCGGGAAGCCTGGTGCGGGTTTACTCGGAATCCGGACGATTTTGTGCTTTGTATCGAGTGATGCCCGGCGGATTGGCGAAACCGGAAAAAGTGTTTCGGGAAGTGGAATGTTGATGGAAACGATATTTTTAACTTATCCGATTGAGAAACAAGATCCAAAAGCGCAAAAAATTGTGCTTGCGATCGGTTATTTTGACGGTGTGCATCTCGGGCATCAGGCTGTGATCAAGGAAGCGGTCATGCTGGCTAAAGAACTGGATGCGGTGCCGGCGGTCATGACGTTTCATCCCCATCCGCGAGAGGTGTTGGGGCAGGCGGGCGTGAATCGCTACCTGACTCCGCTTCCGGCCAAGCTGGATCAGTTTGCGAAGTTGGGAGTACAGCGAACGTATGTTATAAAATTCGACCTTGATTTTGCCTCGCTCAAGAAGGAAGATTTTGTGGAGAAAGTATTGCATCCGCTGGGGGTCAAAGGGATTGTCACCGGCTTTAATTTTACGTTTGGCCGATGTGCCGCCGGAAAGGCGTCCGACCTCCCGCTTCTCGCCCGGGGCCGGTTTGTGACGCGCATTGTTGAGCCGATCTTGTCAGGAGAAATCGCCGCATCCAGCACCCGCTTGCGTCAGGCGCTGGATGCGGGAGATGTAGAAGTTGCCTGCCGAATTCTGGGCCGTCCCTATGAGCTGAAAGGGAAAGTGGTGACCGGGGACCAGAGAGGACGGAAGATCGGTTTTCCCACTGCCAACCTCGATTTGCTTGATCCTTATCTTGTGCCCAAACGGGGCGTATACATCGTCAGTGCTTCAGTCGGCGGTGAAAAATCATATGGGATTATGAATATCGGGGTTCGTCCCACCTTTGCGGACCCGGTTCCCCGCGAGAGCCTGGAAGTTCATCTTCTGGGGAAAAATGTGCAGTTATATGGACAGATTTTATCAGTGGAATTCCTCTCATTTATCCGGGAAGAGAAGAAGTTTCCCTCTGTGGACGAATTAATTAAGCAAATTCAGTCCGATCGGGAATACGCGGAGAACTGGCTGAAAGAATTTGTAGAATAATGGTTATTGTACTCCGTGCTTTCCTGTGATATACTTATCCGGTGTCAGCAGGCGCTGTCTGCTGGGTTTAACCCTGGCTCGGTGGATCGATGCCTCGGCGATACTCTGGGTCACGGGGGTTTTAGCAAAAGGAGGATACACAATGGCATTGACAAACGAACGCAAAAAAGAAATCATTGACCAATTTAAAAAGCATGAAGGAGATACCGGATCTCCGGAAGTGCAAATTGCGATTTTGACCCATCGCATCAATGAGCTGAACGCTCACCTGAAAGACCACAAAAAAGATCATCATTCCCGCCGTGGTCTTTTGAAAATGGTAGGGCAACGCCGTAATTTGCTCAACTACCTGAAGAACAAAGACATTACCCGTTATCGCGAGCTGATCGAAAAACTCGGATTGCGTCGATAGCCAAAAAGTGGGGCATTTGCCCCGCTTTTTAACTTATTGTCTTTTAAAATGACCGGAGAAGGATCATAATGTACATATGAAGAATTATGGATTGTTTATGTACGTTTTCGAGAGGAGGAAAATACTGTAACATGGAACCGGCAATATTTGAAACGATGCTCGCAGGTCGTAAACTGATCTTAGAAGTTGGAAAATTTGCTGGTCAGGCAAATGGTTCCGTCATGGTTCGCTATGGGGAGACGGCGGTTTTGGCCACAGCCGTAGCTTCCAAGGAGCCGCGGGACACGGATTTTTTCCCGCTCACGGTCAATTATGAAGAGCGGTTGTATGCAGTAGGAAAAATCCCGGGCGGTTTTATCAAACGCGAAGGACGGCCCAGTGAAAAAGCGATTCTTGCTTCAAGGCTGATCGACCGTCCGATCCGTCCGCTTTTTGATGAAGGGTTTCGCCATGAAGTCCAAGTGGTGACAACCGTGATGTCGGTCGATCAGGATTGTTCCTCTGAGATTGCTGCTCTGATCGGGGCCTCGGCAGCACTTTCCATTTCCGATATTCCTTTTAAAGGGCCGATCGGCGGTGTCGTGGTCGGCAGGGTCGACGGGAAGTTCGTCATCAATCCGACAGTGGAGCAGATGGAAAAATCGGAAATGCACCTGGTCGTGGCCGGCACCAAAGACGGAATCAACATGGTGGAAGCCGGATCTGATGAAATCCCCGAATCGGTGATCTTGGAAGGGATTCTTTTCGGCCATGAGGTAATCAAAGAGCTGGTTGCCTTCCAGGAACAGATTGTGAGCCAAGTGGGTCTTCCAAAAATGGAGACACAGCTGTATCAGGTGGATGAAACCATCAACCAGCGGGTACGCGAACTGGCAACTTCGGCGATCATTGACGCGGTTCAGGTGACGGAAAAGCAGGCGCGCCAAGATGCGATTGACCAAGTGAAAGAACAGGTGGCACAGCTATTGGCGCAAGAGATGGCCGAGGAGGAATATGCGGAAAAAGAAAGCGAGATTTTCCACGTATTCGATCAGATCGTAAAAGAACAAGTACGCCGTCTTATCTTGGAAGAAGAAAAGCGGCCGGATGGACGGAAATACGACGAGATCCGCCCTCTGTCCAGCGAAATCGATATTCTGCCCCGCACGCACGGTTCCGGGTTGTTCAAACGGGGACAGACGCAGGTTCTCAGCGTTTGTACCTTGGGTGCGCTCGGTGATGTGCAGATTTTGGACGGGCTTGATCTGGAAGAGTCCAAGCGGTTTATGCATCATTATAATTTCCCTCCTTTCAGCGTGGGCGAAGCGAAACCGATTCGTGCACCCGGACGCAGGGAGATCGGACATGGTGCTTTGGGGGAACGGGCCCTGGAACCGGTGATCCCCTCCGAAGAGGTATTCCCGTATACGATTCGCCTTGTTTCCGAAGTTTTGGAATCAAACGGTTCCACTTCCCAAGCGAGCATTTGTGCATCCACCCTCGCCTTGATGAGTGCCGGGGTGCCAATTAAAGCGCCGGTGGCCGGGATTGCCATGGGATTGGTCAAAGAGGGAGACAATGTGGTTGTCCTGACTGACATCCAAGGCATGGAAGACCATCTCGGCGATATGGATTTCAAGGTGGCGGGTACCCGAAAAGGGGTAACAGCGCTGCAAATGGATATTAAAATTGAAGGGATCGACCGGGAGATCCTGGAGCGCGCCCTTGATCAAGCGCGGAAAGCGCGCCTGTTTATCCTGGATCATATGGCCGAAGTGATTTCCGAACCGAGAAAAGAGCTCTCGCCGTATGCGCCCAAGATCCTCACAATGAAAATTCATCCTGACAAAATTCGCGATGTGATTGGCCCGAGCGGTCGCGTCATCAATAAAATTATCGAGGAGACCGGCGTCAAGATCGATATTGAGCAAGACGGACGCATTTACATCGCTTCGCCCGATCCCGCACAAAATGAACGGGCAAAACAGATCATTGAAGATCTGGTGCGCGAAGTCGCCGTGGGAGAAACCTATCTCGGCAAAGTGAAGCGCGTGGAAAAATACGGCGCATTTGTGGAACTCTTCCCTGGAAAAGAGGGGCTTGTCCATATTTCCCAATTGGATATCAACCGTGTGGGCAAGGTGAGCGATGTAGTCAAGGTCGGTGATTCGATCATGGTGAAAGTGACAGAGATCGACGACCAAGGCCGGATTAACTTATCCCGGAAAGTGCTTCTGAAGGAGCAGGCGGATAAGAAAAAAGAATCGTGACAGGGAAGCAACAAAAGAGTCAGAGCGATCTGTCTCTTTTTTTACGTTTTCAGGGGAAGAATAGGAAGATGCCTGCCCGCATATGGTAGGAAAAAAGGAGGTGACAAGCCTTGTTTCCGATCCGGGCGGCATCCATACTCTTGTCTGTTGTTTTTATGGTCGTCTTGGTGCAAACACCAGTAATCGAATCTTATGTGGCATCTGTGAAAAATCATAAATCAATACAGGTATTTCATTATTTTGATGAAGAAAACCCGCTTTATGAACGGGTGAAAAAAGAGGCAGCCAAGTATTACATAAAACCGATTGATGCACGGGTTGATCGGGTATGGAAAGCGATTCCCGGCCTAAATGGCAGGGAAGTGAACATAGAAGAAACGGTGCGACGGACTCTCAGACAAAAAGATCAGTCGAAAATCGTTTGGGTTTATCGGGAGATTCCCCCGAAAGTCTCTTTGAGCGATCTCGGTCCCCAACCGGTTTACCGTGGGAATGAACGAAAAAAAGCGGTTGCTTTGATGGTGAATGTGGCCTGGGGCACGGAATATATTCCTGACATGCTAAAGATATTGAAAGAGGAAAAGGTAAAAGCCACATTTTTTCTTGATGGTTCGTGGCTGGAAAAAAATCCGGACATGGCACGGCGAATCGCAGCCGACGGGCATGAGATCGGCAATCACGCTTATTCGCATCCGTTGATGAGCAAAATTAGCAGGAATCAAATGGAACGGGAAATCGGGAAAACCGAGTCCCTGATTGAGCGAACGTTGAACACCAAAAGCAAATGGTTTGCTCCTCCCGCAGGTGATTTTAACCGGATGGTATGTGAAGTCGCAGCCAAGCACCAGCTGCAAACGGTTTTATGGACTGTTGACACTGTCGATTGGCGCAAATCCGTCTCCCCGGGGATGATGGTTACCAAAGTGAAAAGGGAACTCGGACCAGGTCACCTTTTGTTGACGCATCCGACAGACCGGACGGTAAAAGCTTTGCGGCAAATTTTGCGTGAGGGGAAGAGAAAAGGATTAAAATGGACAACGGTCGGTGAAGTTCTTTCATCCAATCGGGCAGATTGATTTGAGCGGATATGCAAGTTTTGTTATAGTATGGATACTGCTTGATTAATGCTCTCTTGCCGTGGATAAGGAGGATCTTACTTGATCGTAAAACATACGTTGCCAAACGGGGTTCGGATCGTCGCCGAGAAAATCCCGCATGTCCGCTCTGTCGCGCTGGGCATCTGGGTGGGTGCGGGTTCAAAAGATGAAAATCAACAAAATAACGGAATTTCCCATTTTATTGAGCACATGATGTTCAAGGGGACGGAAAAAAGATCGGCGAGGCAGCTGGCGGAGGCTTTTGATGCGATCGGCGGCCATGTCAACGCATTTACTTCCAAAGAAATCACCTGCTATTACGGAAAAGTGCTGGATCAACATTTTTCCACCGCTCTGGAAATTCTCACGGATATGTTTTTTGGCTCCGTTTTTGCCGAGGGCGAAATTGAAAAAGAGAAAAAGGTGATTGTTGAGGAAATTCGCATGGTGGAAGATACACCGGACGACTTGGTTCACGATTTGCTGTCGGTCGCCTCACTCGGGAATCACACTCTCAGCTATCCCGTGCTCGGAAATGAGGAGACGGTCCTCCGCTTTACGAGAGAAGCCCTGCTTGAATACAAAAAGGATCATTATACGCCGGACCAGGTGGTGGTTGCGGTGGCCGGGAATCTGCCGGATGATTATTACGACCAAATCGTCGCATCATTTGGCGGATTTCAAGGAAAGTCGGCGGTCAAAGGGACGAATCCCCTCCGATTTGTGCCGGGGGTGAAAGTAAGACAAAAGCCGACGGAACAGACTCATCTCTGCATTGGCCTTCCGGGACTTTCGATTCGGGATTCACGCATTTATACGCTGGTTTTACTTAATAATGTTCTCGGAGGAAACATGAGTTCGCGTTTGTTCCAGGAAATCCGGGAAGAGCGGGGCCTTGCTTATTCTGTTTACTCATATCACTCCGCGCATCGCGATGGGGGCGTGTTTGCCGTTTATGCCGGAACCAAGCATGGCCAGGAAGAAGAAGTGTGCGAATGCATTTGCCAGACACTGGAGCAAGTGAAACGGCATGGATTGACCGCTGATGAATTGAACAAAGCAAAAGAACAGCTGAAAAGCAGTTTGATGTTGGGCTTGGAGAGCACAAACAATCGCATGAGCCGTTTGGGAAGAAATGAGCTTCTGCTGGGAAGGCATCTGTCCATGGATGAAATCGTGGACAGTGTGGAGCGGATTACCTTAAATGATGTCAATGAGCTGGCTTGTGAGCTTTTCACCTCTCCCATGTCGCTGGCTCTCATCTCACCTGACGGTAAAATACCAGAAGGTTTCAGGGAGGAACTCGCTTGATCGGTGTCAAAGTTATTCAACTACAAGGAAACGAAGATTTGCCTCTTCCAACAAAAATGTCCATTGGTTCCAGCGGATTTGACCTTCATGCAGCGGTAAAGGAAACATCCGTGATCGAGCCGGGGAAATGGAAGTTGATCCCTACCGGAATCGCCGTTTCCATGCCGACGGGCCTGGAAGCGCAAGTACGGCCCCGAAGTGGCTTGGCCTTAAAGCAGGGGATCACCGTTCTCAATTCTCCCGGTACGATCGACGCTGACTATCGGGGCGAAATTGGTGTCATTTTGCTTAATTTGGGGGATGAACCGTTTAGCGTTGAACGCGGAGATCGCATTGCTCAGCTTGTCTTCGCAGAGGTGCCGCAGGTATCGTTGGAGATCGTGGAGCAGTTGGATGAAACAGCTCGCGGTGCAGGTGGGTTTGGTCATACCGGCAAATAGGAAGAGGGGATCTTCATGGCTGAAATCTTGCCATGCAAGGCAGTGGAAGAAGAATTGGAGCGGCTCAGGCATGAGCTGTATCAGTTTGTGAGCGGTGAACCCGTTCGCTTGGGAGCTGCGGAAGTCTTGCCGCTTTCCATGAAGTTGGATCTGCTCATCCTCGAAGTGCAAAAAGCTAAAAAAAAGTGTTGTCAATAAAGAAAGCCTGGGGGGCGCATCGGATAATCCCCCGGGCTTTTTTGTGTCAAAGCGCAATGAGGAACGGGTCTGTTCAGGCTTTCATCCCCCGGATCGTGCTTGCGATAAGAGGAATGTTTATTTTCCCCTGCAACAGCGGGGGGATTTTTCTTATGTTTTGCTTTTTCCGTTCATAAATATGAGGTAAAGAAAGCTTTTTTATCATGCTGAGCAAAAATGGAGGAGAAATATGCGTTGGAGTGAATTTGCCGAAAAGGAATGCATTGATTTGGTTAACGGTGAGCGACTGGGAAACTTTTTGCATGCGGATCTGACTTTTCACCCGCAGACCGGAAAAATCGAATCCATTTTGATCCCGGTGGGTTCCTCGTGGTTCAAAAAGAAATCGCGGCAGATTGAATTATCCTGGCGTCTGGTCAAAAAAGTGGGGCCGGAGATGGTGATCATCAGCACGGCTGAGCAGAAAGGATAAAAAGTGCGGAACCGAATACCCAACACCCTCATATGATGCAAGCAAGGATTGATTAGTTGGCAATGCCTTTTTGTGTACTTATTCTTCCGGGGAAAGGAGTTAATTGCATATGCTGGAAGGTAAGCATGTTGTCTTCCTCGGTGGAGATGCGAGACAGTTGGAAGTTATAAAAAGCTGTATCCAGATGGATGCCAGGGTAAGTCTCATCGGTTATGACAATTTGCAAAGCCCCCTCAGCGGCGCGACCTTGAAGGAATTATCGGCAGATGTGTTGAGGCAAGCTGATGTCCTCGTTTTACCCATTATCGGAACAGATGAGTACGGGATGGTAAACAGCGTATTTACCTCCAAAACCCTGGTGCTCACAGAAGAACATGTGGCGGCGCTTCCCAAGCATTGCCTGATGTTTGCTGGGATGGCAACACAATATTTGAAAAATCTCTGCCAAAAATATCAGATCGCTCTGTTTGAACTGATGGAGCGGGATGACGTTGCCATTTATAACTCGATTCCGACCGTGGAGGGAGCATTGATGATGGCGATCCAAAATACGGACATCACCATCCACGGTTCTGAATGCATCGTTCTCGGGCTGGGAAGATGCGGGATGTCGCTGGCGAGAACGCTTCATGCAATCGGGGCACGGGTCAAGGTGGGGGTGCGTGGTTCCGCCTATAAAGCAAGGGTCTTTGAAATGGGGATGGAATCGTTCGATATCGAGGATTTGGCTCAGTATGTCCGCAATGCCGATTTGATTTTTAATACGATTCCCGCCCTCATTATCACTTCCACAGTGCTGGCACAAGTTCCTCATGATGTGGTGATCATTGATCTGGCTTCCAAACCGGGCGGAGTGGATTACACCTTTGCCGAGAAACGGGGAATCAAGGCGATTTTGGCTCCGAGTTTGCCGGGTATAGTGGCGCCGAAGACGGCGGGTCGTATCCTCGCCCGAACCATCACGCAACTGATGACAACCGAATTGCAAAAGGAGGGAGCCGTGTAGTGAGGGAGATCAGCTTTGCCGGATTGACAATCGGTTTTGCCATGACAGGGTCCCACTGCACGCATGACGAGGTTCTGCCGCAAATGCAGCGATTGGTTGAAATGGAGGCAAAAGTGGTTCCGATTATTTCCCATACCGTCGCAACGGTGGACAGCCGGTTTGGGACGGCGGAGTATTGGAAGCGAAAAATCAAAGAAATTACCGGGCAGGAACCGCTTATGTCCATCCCCGAGGTTGAACCTCTCGGCCCCGCCAAAACTTTGGATTGCCTGGTGATTGCCCCTTGTACGGGGAATACATTATCGCGTCTGGCAAATGCGATGACAGATGGGCCGGTGCTGATGGCCGCCAAGGCGCAGATGCGCAATCACCGGCCGGTCGTGTTGGCCATTTCCACCAACGACGCGCTGGGGTTGAACGCAAAGAATCTGGCCTGTCTGCTGACAACAAAAGATGTATATTTTGTTCCTTTTGGTCAGGATGCTCCGGAAAAAAAGCCGAAATCAATGGTGGCGCGGATGGAACTGATCCCCGAAACCTGTTTGTCAGCCATTGAAGGAAGGCAGTTGCAACCATTAATAGTTGAAAAATATCGCGATTTCACTTCATAATAGATAAGAGCTTTCGCAATAAGACAGACGTCCTCCAATTGCCTGCTTTTTTGCTGTTTGGAGGACGACTCCCATATGATCAGGATTATTGGAGGGAAATTGAGTGGCAAACAGGGAATACACAGTAGCTGTCGTCGGAGCAACCGGGGCTGTGGGACAACAAATGCTCAAGTATTTGGATGAACGAAATTTTCCAGTAAAAGAATTGCGCCCTCTTGCATCCAAAAGATCTGCCGGGCAAACGATCACTTTTCGCGGGGAAGAAGTGGTGGTCGAAGAAGCGACGCCGGAGAGCTTTGCCGGTGTTGACTTTGCCCTGTTCAGTGCGGGCGGCGGTGTCAGTAAGGTGCTCGCGCCGGAAGCGGCGAAAAGAGGAGCGGTTGTGATTGATAATTCCAATGCGTTTCGGATGGATCCGGAAGTTCCCCTGGTGGTGCCGGAAGTAAATCCGGAAGCGGCGAAAAATCATAAAGGGATTATTGCCAATCCAAACTGTTCAACCATTCAAATGGTCGTTGCACTAAAACCGCTGTATGATCGCTACGGCATCGAACGCGTGATCGTTTCCACCTACCAGGCTGTTTCGGGAGCCGGCTGGCAGGCGATCCACGAGCTGGAGCAGCAAACGAAGGCGAGTTTGAACGGGGATGAAGTGACCGCCAGTGTGCTTCCGGTGGGAAAATTGGATCGGCATTACCAAATGGCTTTTAATGTGATTCCGCAAGTGGATGTAGCTGAAGAAAACGGGTTTACCCTGGAAGAGATGAAAATGGTCCGTGAGACGAAAAAAATCTTTGCCGATGACTCGATCGGCGTAACGGCGACATGTGTGCGCGTACCGGTTTTCCGCGGACACAGCGAATCTGTTTATGTGGAATTAAAATCAGATTTTGAATTGGATGAGGTTCGGGCACTTTTAAGCGAGATGCCGGGAATTGTGGTTCAGGATGACATTGCCGGGCAAATTTACCCGATGCCGCTTCATTCTGCGGATCGCACCGAGGTGTTTGTCGGACGGCTGCGGCGTGACCTGAATCATCCGCGCGGACTCAACCTGTGGGTCGTTTCCGACAATCTGCTCAAAGGGGCAGCCACCAATGCGATTCAAATTGCGGAAGTACTCATTGAAAATGAAAGATAGAGAAGGGATACACCATGAGGATCATCGTACAGAAATTTGGCGGAACCTCAGTGGCGACCCCCGAACAGCGCCAGCGCGTATTGCATCATATTCGCAAGGCGCTGGCCGAAGAATATCGTCTGGTCGTCGTGGTTTCTGCGATGGGGAGAAAGGGAGACCCCTATGCAACAGATACACTATTAAGTATTTCCAAACAATATGGGGACGTAATCACTCCGCGCGAAAAAGACTTGTTGATGAGCTGTGGTGAAATTATTTCCGCCGCCACGATTTCTTCCCTCTTAACAAAACATGAAATTCAAAACTGTGTACTGACTGGTGGACAAGCGGGAATCATTACGAATAATCATCATACCAACGCACAGATTATTACCGTCAATCCCAAGCGGGTCAAACATGAACTGGAAAAAGGAAATGTCGTGATCGTGACCGGTTTTCAAGGGCAGACAACCGATGGGGAGATCACGACATTGGGCCGGGGCGGCAGCGATACGACCGCGACCGCTTTGGGGGCCGCTTTGCATGCAGAATATGTGGATATTTTCACTGATGTCGAAGGGATCATGACCGCTGATCCGCGCATTGTTGAAGATGCCGCCCAACTGGAACAGGTTACGTATACCGAGATGTGCAACCTGGCGTTTCAGGGGGCCAAAGTGATCCACCCGCGGGCCGTTGAAATTGCCATGCAAACGCAAATCCCGATTCGCGTGCGGTCGACGATGTCGGATCATAAGGGAACACTGGTGACGCATTTGACGGAAATCGACCGCCCGGCCAGTGAAGTGCGGGAAACCACGATTATCGGGATTACACAGATGCCCAATGTGACGCAAATAAAAATCCGTGTAAACCAGGGCCAATATGATTGGCAGGTAAGCGTGTTTAAAGCGATGGCCGACCATGGGATCAGTGTCGACTTCATCAGTGTCAATCCGTGTGAGATCGCTTATACGGTTTATGATGACCTTGCCGACCAGGCAGCAGCCATCATCAGCGACTTGGGATTAACTCCGGAACTTTCCCGCGGCTGTGCCAAAGTTTCGGTCGTTGGTGCGGGCATTGCCGGGGTGCCGGGGGTTATGGCGAAAATCTCTGAAGCGCTGACTGAAGAAGATGTACAAATTTTGCAGTCGGCCGATTCGCATACGACGATCTGGGTGCTGGTGCACGGAGAAGATATGGTAAAAGCCATTCGTGCCCTTCACCGGAAATTTAACCTGCATAATCTCAATTATGCGTGAGCGTGCATTTGGAAATGGAGTGAGAGATATGTTTTTTGGCCGGTTAATTACTGCGATGTACACCCCGTTCACCAAGGAAAACGAAATTGATTGGCCCCGGCTGGAAGAATGCATTGAGCGCTTGATCGAAACGGGGAGCGACGGGATCGTCGTTTCAGGAACAACAGCCGAATCGCCTACTTTGACTCACGAAGAGAAATTGGCTTTGTTCCGTTTTACCAAAGAGAAAGTGGCCGGACGCGTGAAAGTGATTGCGGGAACCGGCAGCAACAATACACAGCAAAGCATCGAACTGACCAAAGAGGCGGAAGAGATCGGTGTCGACGGAATCATGCTGGTTGCACCGTATTATAACAAGCCTTCGCAAGAGGGACTGGTGCAACATTTTAAGGCGATTGTGTCTGCGACGTCACTGCCGGTCATGCTTTACAATGTCCCCGGGCGCACCAGTGTCAATATGACTGTTGATACGATGCAGCGCCTGGCCGAATTGGATCAGGTCGTGGCGATCAAAGAGGCGAGCGGAAACATGGGGCAAATCTCCAACCTGATCGCTTCCATTTCCCCGGATGTGGCCGTTTACAGCGGCGATGACGGAATCACCCTGCCGGTGCTGGCTGTGGGCGGAGCCGGTGTGGTCAGTGTGGCCAGTCATTTGGTCGGCAGAGAGATAAAAGAGATGATCGATGCCTTTTTTGCCGGTGACAATCAGAAGGCGATCGCCATTCATCAGAAACTGTTGCCCGTCTTCCACGGTTTGTTTATCACATCCAGCCCTGTGCCGTTAAAGTATGCGATGGCGCAAAAGGGCTGGTCGGAGCCTTATGTCCGGTTGCCGCTCACAGAAATGGATGAACTGCAAAGGGCGGCAACGGATGAATGGATCAGGGAATTATTATAATCAGAATGAGCCGATCTGTATGTGCAGGTCGGTTTTTCTCATTTTTCCTCAATCGCGATGATTTCTTCAGCTCCGTTTCAACAAGAATTGGTTGCATACATATTTTTTGATCGTATATAATGAGAACAAGTGAGATTTGTGCGGTTTAGGGTGACGACAACAGAATATATAGGAGGTACATTTGTGACAAAAAACCAGCGGGGCAAACTCTACGTTTTTGCTCTCGGTGGGTTGGATGAAATCGGAAAAAACATGTATGTGGTGCAGTACGAGAATGACATTGTCGTCATTGACTCGGGCTTAATGTTCCCTGAAGAGGACATGTTGGGAATCGACATTGTCATTCCGGACATCACGTATCTTGTTGAGAATCGGGAGAAAGTACGCGGAATTATCTTAACACATGGACACGAGGATCATATTGGCGGTCTTCCATATATCTTGCGGCAACTAAACGTTCCCATTTTCGCGACGAAACTGACAATGGGATTGGTCGAACATAAGCTTCGAGAAGCACATCTGCTGAATGACACGAAACGGCATGTGATCAATAACCAGTCGGAAATCAAATTAGGTTCCCATTTGAAGGCCACGTTTTTCAATACGAACCACAGCATTCCGGACTCGGTCGGAGTCTGCATTGAGACTCCCGAAGGGGCTGTGGTGCATACGGGCGATTTCAAATTTGATTTGACCCCTGTCGGGGGTCGTGTGGCCGACATGCACAAAATGGCGGAAATAGGGAAAAAAGGCGTTTTATGTTTGTTGTCGGACAGTACCAACGCAGAACGTCCCGGGTTTACCGGTTCGGAACGCACGGTTGGTGACGGAATTAAAGAAGTATTTCGGAAAGCGAAGCAACGGGTCATTGTAGCCACATTTGCCTCCAACATACACCGCATCCAGCAAGTGGTGGACGCTTGCCACACGTACGGGCGGAAATTGGCGGTGGTCGGACGCAGTATGGTGAATGTGGTAAATATCGCCTCGGAATTGGGTTATCTGGAGATTCCATCAGATTTATTGATAGATCCGGATGAAATTAATCACCTTCCGGCCAACAAGGTTGCGGTGATTTCCACCGGCAGCCAGGGGGAATCGATGTCTGCACTTACGCGCATGGCAAACGCTTCCCACCGGAAAGTGGAGATTTTGCCCGGCGATACGGTGATCATCGCCGCGACGCCGATTCCGGGGAATGAAAAATTGATCGGCCGCACTGTTGACCAGCTGTTCCGCATCGGCGCTGATGTCGTTTACAGTACGACTTCTCATGTTCACGTGTCAGGACATGGTTCTCAAGAAGATTTGAAACTGATGCTAAGCCTGATGAAACCCAAATATTTTATTCCGATTCACGGTGAGTACCGCATGTTGCGTGCTCACGCCCAACTTGCCGAATCTGTGGGAGTGCGCCCAGAAAATATTTTTATCTGTGACAACGGAGATACAGTCGAATTCTCAGACGGAAAAGCGAGATATGGTCCCAAAATTCAGACAGGGAAAGTGCTGATTGACGGACTAGGCGTTGGAGATGTTGGAAACATCGTACTAAGAGATCGTAAACTACTCTCCCAAGACGGCATTTTAGTCGTTGTGGTTACCCTAAGTAAAACAAACGGTACGATTCTTTCCGGTCCGGATATTATTTCGCGCGGCTTTGTCTACGTTCGCGAATCAGAACAGCTTTTGGAAGAAGCGAATCGCATTGTAAGCCAAACGATGGAAAAATGTATGAGGGAACAAGTGAGCGAGTGGGCTTCCCTGAAAACAAGTATTCGTGATGCGCTAAGCAAATTCTTGTTTGAGAAAACCCGCCGCCGTCCCATGATTCTGCCAATCATCATGGAAGTATAATCGGATCTAAACCGCACAAGAGGCTGCAACCCTTGAAACATCAGGGGTTGTGGCTTTTTAATTTGAGGTAAAATCGATTGCTGACAACATTTATAAACGGATTGTGTTATGGGCGCATGGAGGAAATCTGTTTTTGGGACAGTAAAAAAACAATTCAGCAATTTGTTCTTGTTCTTTCTTTGATGATCCTTTATAATAGCAAAAACAAATGAAAATAGTGGGAATAGGTACTTTAGAGGAAGCCATCTCTAAAGTTTAATAGGGAAACCGGTGTGAATCCGGTGCGGTCCCGCCACTGTGACAGGGGAATCAGCTAAAAAGATGATGTCACTGATCCTTGACTGGATTGGGAAGGCGGTTTAGCTGGTGAAGATCCTGGAGCCAGGAGACCTGCCTATTCTGACAACACTGCTTGACCTACGGGAGATAGGGAGGTGTTAGAAAAGTGAAGGGGTTCGTCTGTCTGATCCTGCTTATTTTCGCATTTCTAACGCTCTCTGTGAACGTTGGGAATGCTTTTTTATTATGTATGAACTCATATGGGAGGTTTGCAGAATGAGCAGGATCAAAAGCAGTAACTTAGGCTATCCGCGCATTGGGGAAAATCGCGAGTGGAAAAAGGCTCTGGAAGCGTTTTGGGCAGGAAAATTGGAAGAAGCCGATTTTCTTAAACGAATGGAACAGATTCGTCTGTCGCATCTGCAAAAGCAAAAAGATCATGGAATCGATTTGATCCCTGTGGGCGATTTTACGTTTTATGATCATATGTTGGATATGGCTGTCATGTTTGGGCTGGTACCAAAACGGTTTCGCCATGAAGGAGGAGAAGTTCCGCTTCATATTTATTTTTCGATGGCGCGAGGAAATCAGACAGCAGTTGCCTGTGAAATGACAAAATGGTTTAACACGAATTATCACTACATTGTTCCGGAATATGAGGGAGTGCAACCAACCCTGACGGAAAATAAACCTCTTAAAGCTTATCGCGAGGCAAAAGAAAAACTGGGGATTCAAGGGAAGCCGGTGATTGTCGGGCCTTATACGTTTATAAAACTTTCCAAGGGGTACGAACGCGCACAGCTGCCTGCGTTTATCTTGCAGTTGATGCCGTTGTATGTGCAAATCTTGCAGGAATTGGAGCAGGAAGGCGTTGAGTGGATTCAATTTGATGAACCGGTTCTGGTTACATCCATCAGCAAAGAAGAGATGGAAACGGTCGCATACATTTACAGGCAATTGCACGAAGCAGCCCCTCAGCTTCGCATCATGCTGCAAACTTATTTTGATTATGCCGAATGGTATCCGGAGCTGATCGATTTGCCCGTCCAAGGGATTGGGCTGGATTTTGCATACGGTTTGGAGAAGAATCTTGAATATATCAAAATGTATGGTTTTCCTGCTGACAAAGTGCTGGGGGTTGGGCTGGTTGACGGGAGAAATGTTTGGCGTTCGGATTTGCCGAAAAAATCGGAGTTGATCAGGGAAATCACCGGTTATGTTTCCCCGGACCGCATATGGCTGCAACCATCCTGCAGTTTGTTGCATGTTCCTGTCTCCGTCAAACATGAGACTTATTTGGAACCGGAAATAAAAAATGCACTCGCTTTTGCCGATGAAAAACTGGATGAAATCGCCGCTTTGGTCAAAGGGTTTAACCATGGTTTCCACACTGTTTCGGAGAGATTGGACAACAGCCGTGCGGCACTGCGTCAGTTGGCTCAATCCCCGGTGAGAAACCGTGCGGAAGTGCATCGGTCTGTCGAAAATCTGCAAACTCATCATCTGCAACGTAACCTCCCGTTTGAGGAGCGGCGAAAGAAGCAACAGGACGTATTGAAACTCCCGCTGTTGCCGACCACGACGATCGGGAGTTTTCCGCAGACTTCAGAAGTGCGGCAAGCCAGGCGAAAGTGGAGGAAGGGAGAGTGGACAGGAGAGCGTTATGATGAATTTATCCGGAAGCAAATCAAAAACTGGATCCATATTCAAGAAGAGATCGGACTCGATGTTCTGGTTCACGGGGAATTTGAACGGACCGATATGGTGGAGTTTTTTGGTGAGAAGCTGGGAGGGTTTGCCTTTACGCAGAATGGGTGGGTTCAGTCATATGGATCGCGCTGTGTAAGACCACCCATCATTTATGGTGATGTGGAGTTTCTTGAACCCATGAGTGTGAAGGAAAGTGTTTTTGCCCAATCCCTCACGGAAAAACCGGTCAAGGGAATGATTACAGGGCCCGTAACCATCTTGAATTGGTCATTCGTTCGTGATGATCTGCCGAGACAGCAAGTGGCCTGGCAGATTGCTCTGGCATTGAGAAAAGAAGTGGAAGCGTTGGAAGCTTCCGGAATAAAGATGATCCAAGTGGATGAACCAGCCCTCAGGGAGGGATTGCCGCTTAAAAAATCGTCACGGAAGGAGTATTTGGATTGGGCAGTGAAGGCATTTCGCCTAACGACTTCTTCGGTGAAAGACACGACGCAAATCCATACGCATATGTGCTACTGTGAGTTTCATGACTTTATCGACTCCATAAGCCGGTTGGATGCGGATGTGATTTCAATCGAAACATCGCGAAGCCACGGGGAATTGGTATCTGCGTTTACAGATTATGACTATGACAAAGGAATCGGACTGGGAGTATATGATATCCACAGTCCGCGAATTCCGTCCGCTGATGAAATCATTGCCATCATTGAACGCGGCCTGCAAGTTCTGGAACCTGAACTGTTCTGGGTTAATCCTGATTGCGGCTTAAAAACCCGTGGAGTTGAGGAAACCGTCGCTTCACTGAAAAATATGGTGAAAGCGACACAGATTGTCCGTAATCGTTTGTCCGAGTGCTGAACAATCTGCAGAACGGGGTAAATTCCGGAACAATGCCGGATTGGGATCAACGGAGAGGTCGGCGCAGTGGGTAATGAATCCAAGGCCATCGAACTGTTTCATGGCCTTGGATTTATTCTTTATAGTGAAAAAAATGTTTTCTTTCGAACAAAAGATGCATCCGCATTCCATTCACGCAAATGAAGGATGGCGGATGATCAAATTGCCAAGCGTTGAAAAAAACCAAAAAACGTCATTTGAAGTCCTTCCAAGTAAAATCCTGAGACAATATACCAACATGTTTTTCTTTGGCTGTCCAATTATCTTTTGTCGCCAATTCGGGTTTGCGGAAACAAGACAGGTTTTTATGATAGCCAAACACACGGCAAATTTCCGGTCTTGCCGAATAAATCCCACATCGGTCCTTTTCCAGGTCATAAAAGATACACGTTCCATAAAACCGCGGTTGTTTCTCCAATGCCAAACGTTGTTTATGTGGCATCGATCTAATTTTCTTTTTTATTATCTTAAGCTCTCGCTCTGTAACAGGAACAGGTCCGCAACATAATCCTCTGCATCCCTTGCATGGTAAGTTTTCCATATGTACCCCCTGTCTCTGTGGATTGCCGGATTGGGTTTCGTCTCGTATCCATCATAACAGGTGGTGTTTTAGTTTGTCAAATAAAATTTAATAATAACATAAAATTAGTTATTTGTCAATATTAAATGGGTGCGTGGAACGCGCTTTATTCGAAAACAAGACGTTGTTTGTGTAAACGCCGGGCAATTTTGGACATGCTCTTCCTTGTACCCCGGTAACCGTCTCCCGCGCTAAGTTTTTCTTGTCTGAATTTCAAAATCCCTTCATCTCCTTCCGGTTCAAAAAATGGATTATCATCATTCGGGAAATGCTGATGCCTCTTCTCGAGCATGATGGATCTCGGTCTGTTCAGCGCGCAGGCTGTAGGTCTGTCTCTTAGGTCAGTTGTTGGAAATTTGATTCAGTAACACGAAATGAATTCTATTTTTGCAGTTTCTTCAAGATTGTTTAATAAAACCGATTTAGAATGGAGGAGATTAAACAAATCAGTGATAGGAGAGGGAAAAGTTGAACAGAAAATTGATCGCAACGGCTGCGCTGTCCATGAATGATATGCCTTACATCGGTCAGGTTCACACTTCTTCAGCCAGTGTGGTGACGGATTCGGCCGCTGCCGCAACGGCAATGGCATCCGGGGTAAAAACTTACAATGGGGCCATCGGAGTGGATGTCAATCACCAGCCGGTGGAAACTGTTTTGGAACGGGCGAAAAAGGCAGGCAAATCAACCGGTTTGGTTACAACCAGCCAGATTACCGATGCCACGCCGGCAGCCTTTGGAGCACATGTCTCCGATCGTTCCTTGCAGAGCGAGATCGGCAAACAGTACCTTGAAAACAGCAAAGTCGACGTTCTCCTTGGCGGTGGGGAAGATTATTGGTACCCGGCGGGAAATCCCGGCGCTTATCCTGATCATCCGGCGGAAGGCCAAAGTGAAGCGAGCAAAGGGACAAAGGGGAATCTTGTTGAAGAAGCGAAGCGGCTCGGTTATGACTATGTTACCAATGCAGAGCAATTAAAAAGAGCGGATGGTGACAAACTGCTTGGGCTTTTTGCGAATGAAGAAATGTTCAAACAGCTTCCTGAAGGCGATGGCGATCAGTATGCCCCGGTTGTTTCCCTCCCTGAAATGACGAAAAAAGCGATCGATACCTTGTCCAAAAACAAAAAAGGTTTTTTCCTGATGGTCGAAGAGGAAGCGATTGATGAGATGGGGCACCAAAATAACGCGACACGAATGATCAAAGCAGGACAACAGCTGGACAAGTCAGTTGCCCTGGCAAAGGAATATGCCAAAAAACATCCGGATACTTTAGTCATCGTCCTCGCTGATCATGAAACCGGCGGCTTGGCTGTGGAAGAGGCGGACAGCAAAGATGAGTCTGGTGACGAAAAATCCATATCCGGAGAAGACGGGCCTTTCGATGTAGCCCATTCTGACCAGAAGTTTTTTGCTGATTGGACAACCACGGGGCATACGGCTGTTGATGTTCCGTTGACGGCAGCAGGATGTGGCGGCCGGCTGTTTATGGGGGTTTATGAAAACACGCGAATCCATGAAGCCCTGATTCAGGCCATGGGTTTATCAAGAAAAGAATAAGGACATACCCGTGAAAAATGAAGTCGAAGGAGCCGGGCATGGCTCCTTCTTTTTTCCATATTCCTACCGGTAATTTTTCACTTTCAGTTGTTCCAAGCTCTTAAATTGGTACCCCTGCTTTCTGGCATCATCGATGATTTTGCTCAATGCCTCGGCATTGTCCTTAGAGACGGTATGCAGCAGAATCACAGCCCCGGGATGGAGTTGGGACATTACATTCTCATAAGCATATTTCCAGCCTTTTTGCCTTTTGGGATCCCAATCCTTGTAAGCGACGGACCAGAAAACGTTCGTATAGCCAAGTTTGCCGCTGACAGCCAGGGATTGCTCGCTGAAAATCCCCCGGGGCGGTCGGAGGAAATGCATATCTTTCGTACCGGTTATACGGGTGACCTCGTCTTTCACTTGGGTCAGCTCGTTTTTGATCGTGTCGGCCGAAACCCGGGTCAGGTCCGGATGATTCCATGAATGATTGCCAATCACATGTCCTTCTTTAACCATTCGTTTGATCAATTCGGGCTGGTCTTTGACATAATGACCCGTAACAAAAAAGGCCGCAGGAACCTTTTTTTCTTTGAGAATGTCGAGGATTTTGCCGGTATATCCATTTTCATATCCGTTATCAAAGGTGAGATACAGCTCTTTTTTATGAGAATCCCCGAGGAAAATGGCCCCATGCTCTTTCAGGATCTCCATGAATCCTTCCTGGGCGATGGAAGGAAGCTGGCCGTTTTTGCTCTTTTTAAACCCGAAGTGATACGGTTTTGCTTCATGTGCCTTGGCGTCAAGGGGAACAATTAACAGACAGATGATGGCGAATACAAGGCCAAACAATCGCACTTGTTTCATGTTGGTTTTCACTCCTTTCCTTTTGATGGCTCCTGAATTTGGCTAGGGGTAATATCTCTCGCTCAGCGGACAGTTATCCATCCATATATAGGATATTGGATGGATGCATAAAAAAACCGGGAGGCCCCGGTTTAAAAATAGCTGTACAGATCCCACTCATAACTGAACGACCGAGCGCGGACGTAGTTTCGGCAATCTCTGGCGCAGTTCGTGCACACCTCGGCGCAGTGGCGGGATTCCGGATCGGAGAATTTCCGGCACTCCCTGGCGCATCTTTCGCAGATTGAAGCACAGCGCTCCGCTTCTTGTCTTGCTTCCGGACGATTTCTGATAAGTAACAGGTGTAAATGTCTGCAGGAAAAGGCACAATCCTGCAACAGGCGGATTTGTCTCATTCTCCGGTGCACGTCCTGCCGGTGCCAAAGGGTATGGGCCAGCTGTTCACAGGTTCGTGCACATTGTTCGGCCGTCCGGGCCAATTCGGTACGACGTGGCATCATGATTCCTCCATTTCCTCTGCTGATGTCCCTAATTAAGCTATTCGTCATGAACACAAAAGGATATGGCCGTTTTTCCCATGTTCAGGGATTTATTGCAATGGCCTGCTGTCCGGTTACAGATGAGACAGTCTCTTTTGTGAAGAACCGGGCATACATTGAAGAAAGGATCAGAGGGGTAAAAAGGGGAATATTATGAATAGGAAGCGACGTGGCACTTTTACGGAAGTGCACCATGAAGTGCATCATGAAGTTCATAATGAACGCCATTATGAAGGTGTTGATCCCGGTTGGTTTAAAATAGGAAAACCGTTTCCGGAAATGGGGCCCGCTCCTCCGCAGCACGATCCGGGCAGGATGGTTCTGGTCTATCTGGATCTGGAAGAGGAGCTGCTGGCTGCTGCCGGTCCGGTGGCACATTCCGGATTGATGAAACGGATGATTGCGCTTGGCCGGCTGGCGGGGATTTTTCAGATGCCGGCGTTGATATCTTTGCTGAGGACGGAGAAGGGAAGCAGGAGAGGGGTGCTGGAGCAAAAATTGCACAGCCTCTTTCCGGCAGTGCCGATTCTTCCGAGAACAGAGACCAATGCCTGGGAGCATTGTGATTTTGTTGGGGCAATCAGGCAGACGAAGTGCAAAAGTCTGATTTTGGCCGGGATAGGACTCGATCCGGCCGCCGTCTTTACCGCGCTCACGGCAGTATCACAGGGATACCAGGTGTTTATGGTGATTGGAGAAGAAGAGGAGAAAACGGTTGTGACGGAATCCGTCATTCAGCAGATGATCTTGGCGGGAGTATGTCTGATCAGCTGGAAAACTTTGGCGTTTGTTTTGCAAAGAGATTGGTGTTTGCCCACTTCGTCTTCTGTACTGGACCTTTTTTCGGAATTCGAATGAGTTTTGATATTATTTTTGGAGGAAAGAAAGAAATGGTGTAGAATATAACCATTTCCCGTTTTAAAAAATTACATGGATTTAATGCAAGCACCGTCCAATCCCGGTGCTTTTTACTGTTCTTGGAAGGATGTGAATCGGTTGGATACCCCTTTTAATGAGGAGAAGAAAAAATTGGCAGATGTATTGAAAAAAGTGGAACAGCAACAAAAAACACTGGATGGAATCCCCCGTTATTATGGGAAGGATCCTGTGGAACAAGCGCTGGACGCTCAGCGGCAAAAACAAAGGCAAAATCTGGACATTGCCAAAAAGGAACCTTATTTCGGACGGTTTGATTTTCAGGAGCAGCAAACAAGCCGGGTGGTTCCCATTTATATTGGCAAAGTGGGACTTCAAGACGAGGATACTGGCGATTTGCTGGTGGTTGATTGGCGGGCGCCGGTTTCGAGCATGTTTTATTCTTTTTCCGGACAGAGTGATCGGGCTTATTATGATTCTCCCGATGGACGCATTGAAGGAACAGTCCATTTGAAACGGAATATCGCCATTCGAAATCAGCAGTTGGAGCGGGTCGTCGACAGTTATGTGCGCGGTGCGGAAAATGTGAACGTGACTGATGAATTTTTGCTTTATCGTCTGGAGGAAAATAAAGATCACCGCCTGCGGGACATTGTGTCGACGATTCAGTATGAACAGGATCAGATTATTCGCGCGGAGCGTAACCGGGCCATCATCATTCAGGGTGTACCCGGCAGCGGGAAAACGACGGTCGCGCTTCATCGGCTCGCTTATCTACTCTACCGCTACCAGGAAAAGATCCGCCCGGAGAAAATGATTATATTTGCTCCAAACCAAATGTTTATTGATTATATTTCCGATGTACTGCCGGAACTGGGAGTGGGGGATGTAAAACAAACCACATTTGCCGACTGGGCTTTGGAACAATTGGAAGAGCAAGTGGAGTTGCGAAGTCAGGATGAACGGTTGGAATGGTGGTTTGAGCAGCGAACGGAGGGGACAAAGGGCAGTGAGGTTGCCCGTTTCAAAGGAAGCATCCGTTTTATGCAACTGGTGGAAAAACGACTGGATGAGTATGAGGCGTCCTTTGTGCCAGACCGTCCGTTTGTGGCCTGGGAGAACAAGCATCTGCCGGCTGAAGAAATTCAAAAATGGTTTTATGAGGAATATCGGCATGAGCCGCTGATGAAGCGCAAAGAGCGGGTGATGGCCCGGATCAAACGCTGGTTGGAAACGGAATATAAAGAAATCCGCCATCTTGATCCGCGCAGAGAGATAAAAAAGAAAGCATCCGCCCGGTTGCGCAGCTTTATGAAAACATGGCCGAATCACACTCCCTTGAAATGGTATCAGCAGCTGCTGCGATCTTTGCCGGCGGAATACGGGATGGTGGCCGGGAAAAAGAAAGAAATCGAATGGGAAGACTTGGCCCCGCTCGTGGCAATTAAGCACCGCTTTTTCGGACTGGATGCCAAGGAAGTGTATGATCACATTGTTTTGGATGAGGCGCAAGACGTATCGCCTTATCAACTGGCGATCTTAAAAAAGCACTGCCGGGGAAATTCTTTTACAATTTTGGGCGACTTGTTGCAAAACATTTATTCCTTTCGCGGGATTACAGAGTGGCGTGAATTGGCTGAGGTGTTCGATCAGGATCAGGTTCGGAAATTTGAGCTGAATACAAGTTATCGCTCCACGATGGAGATCATACGCTTTGCCAATCAGATTGTGAGCAAATATGCAGGGGATGTCGCTCTGGCCAAACCTGTTTACCGCAGCGGGGAACCCGTCCGTGTGATTCACGCCGGCAGGGAGGAGAGGCTGGAGAAGCTTTTGCAATTGCTCCGGCAAACGTTTGCCAAAGTTCAATCGCTGGCGATTATCATGCGAACGGAAGAAGAAAGCAGAAAAATATATGAACAATTGTTGGCGAACGGATGGCAGCCCAACCTGATCCTCTCCGGTCAAACTGAGTATCGGGGCGGCCTTTCCATCCTGCCCGTTTATTTGAGCAAAGGGATGGAATTTGATGCGGTGGTGATGATGGACCTTGATGATCAACATTATCCTGATGACGAATTAAACGCAAAGTTGCTGTTTGTCGGGTGTACACGGGCCCTGCATCAGCTTTATTTGCTCTGCAACGATCCTTGTTCGCCGCTCATCGGCCGTTCGTTGGCCGATGCTGTACAGGAAGGGGCAGTTGAAGGCCTTTTGTCTTCAGTTGATTGAACCGTCTATTTTTCCTGGCGGGGTGAGAAAATCATGCAGAGTGGCGGGGCCAAAAAACGGGCTGACGGTTTCTTTCAGTTGGAAATCGTCAGCCCTGTCGATGACGCGCCAAGGTGTTCTTAATACCGATGCGGCGGTCGATAAATATATTGAAGAAACCATTGCAGGGGATTCGGCATCGAACGGGTCGGACCAGTTCCGAGCCCCGGCGGTGAAGGTTGTTGCGGTCTGGCTGGCATGGGGGATGGGTACGATGGCCTGGTCGGGGAAGGTCCTCCCGGTCCGGGTTGCGAAGGTTGCCGTGGCATCATCGGGTATGGCGTCAGCGGCTGAGACGGGGTGGTTGGTTGTCCGGGCTGCATCGGTTGTTGAGGCCGGCTCGGAGGAAACGGAAATGGCTGTTGCTGGAGATGGGCATAGGGGTGGTCAAATTCTCCCCTTTGTTTGTGGTGCATAGTCTTCATTCCTTTCGCACTGACAATTGGGATACAATATATGTATTCGTTATATGTAGTCTTTGGCACAGCCGTATGGATGATTGCCCAGGAAGGAGAAAAGCGGGGGAATATTGCTCACGCATCGCATTTGCATGTTTTGAGGTGGTTCAGCCGGAGGACACCGGGCTGTGCTGCGTTTTTCGGCAGTGATTCCCGGTGAAGAGGCGGATTTCTGAAGAAGGGAATGGGTTTTTTTCCTTGAGGGTGATCTAAAGAAGGCGAAGGAAAGAAACGGAGCGGGCTTGTTTTCTATCCGGGCTTTGGTTACTGCCCGGAATTTTGCCGGCGTATCCCGGATCTTGCGATGGCCGGCTCCAAGAGGGGAGAAGCGGATCAAAGTGGGGAAAAGCGTAAACTTTGATGATATTGTGCAAGCAGCGCAGAATCTGGACGGGATTGCAAACCGGACTCCGGTCATGACTTCCCGTTCATTTAATGAGTGGACGGGGTACGAAGTTTATTTCAAATGCGAACATTTTCAGCGCGGCGGAGCCTTTAAGTTTCGCGGGGCTTACCATGCTGTCAGCGGACTGGACGACGATGACAAAAAAAGGGGCGTTATCGCTTTTTCTTCCGGAAATCACGCCCAGGGGATTGCGCTGGCCGCCAAAATTCTGGGGATTGAGACGGTCATCGTCATGCCTCAGGATACCCCCGGGGTAAAAGTGGAAGCAACCCGGGGCTATGGGGCGGAGATCGTTTTTTATGACCGGTGGAAAGAAGATCGCGAACAGGTTGCCAAGAGGTGGATGGAGCAAAAGAGAATGGTCTTGATTCCCCCTTTTGATCATCCGCGCGTGATCGCCGGGGCAGGGACGGCTGCATTGGAGCTTTTGAGAGAAGTACCGGAATTGGATGGAATCATGACCCCGGTTGGCGGGGGCGGATTAATTTCCGGGACGGCCATTGCCGCGCATGGAGTGAATCCGTCGATTCGCATCGTCGGAGCCGAACCCGCCAAGGCAAATGATGCAGCCTTATCCTTGGCAAAAGGAGAGCGGGTAACCATCGACTCACCCGATACGATCGCGGACGGACTGCGAACCACTTCACTCGGGACATTGACGTTTCCCGTCATCCAAAATCATGTTTCCGAAATCGTCACGGTGACGGAAGAGGAGATTATCGAGGCGATGCGCTATATTTTTACTCGCTTCAAGTGGGTGGTGGAGCCGTCAGGAGCCGTAACGGTGGCCGCCTTGTTGGCAGGGAAAGTTCCCTTTGCATGCGGGCAGAAAATCGGTGTCATCATCAGCGGGGGGAATCTGGACCCCGGCTTGTGGGCGAAAATCAGCGGAAAGTGGGATATATAGCGGAGCCAAAGAGGATGGCGCGGAAAAGAAAGGCCCCGGAAGGCGGCATGTTAATCATGTTCGGGATTCTTCCGGGGTTTTGTCATGGTTTTTTTGAGAGACCAGCCGAACAGCAACAACATTGCGGCCAGACAAACGGCAATCAGCATATAGCGGTGAATGGCCGCCAGCAAAAACAGCCAATCCCGTCCGAGCAACAGGCCCAAAGAAAGAAACAGGGTGATCCAGAAGCCGGCGCCGATGATGGCAAACAGGAGAAAACGGGGGTAGGATAAACGGCTGAAACCGGAAAAGTAAGCGATCACGTGACGCAAACCGGGAATGAAGTAACTGGCGCTGATCGTCCATTTTCCGTACCGTTCAAACCATGTATGTGCCTTTCCCAATCGCTCCGGGGTGATGCCAAACCAACGGCCGAATCTTTTGACTAAGGTCTTGGTTAAAGCCCGGCCGATCCAGTAGCTGAAAGACATCCCCGTTACGCTGCCTGCATAGCTGGTCAGCGCGCTCGGGATCAACGCCAGTTTTTTTTCTGTGACCAAAATGCCGATGAGTGTGAGCAATACTTCATCCGGCACGGGCAGCCCGATCAACCCGAACATAAAGAGGCTGAAGATGCCGATATATTTGTAATGCAGGAGCAAGTGAATAAGTGCTTTGTGTTCCAAAGGAATCCCTTCTGTCAGGTGGTTTGTCAACTGATTTGAGGCAATGTTACAGAAGCAACATGCTGGCAATCGGATTTGATACTCCTCCCCTTTATTTTTTCCTTTTTTTCTTGCTGTGAAAACAGCAGATATAATGATCAAATTCAAGTGCGTTGATTATTGACATAGACCACTTCAGCGGAGACAAAGGCCGCTCGCTTTCATGAATACCTCCATCACATGCTTGCATTAAATCATTTACAGATGAGAATTTATCTCATATAATGTAAATGAATTGATAATGATTATCATTATTTTACTGGGGTGAGAACCATTTTACTCACGGAAATCAAACAGGGAGATCGTGTACGGATTATCGATACAGCGAATGTAAATCCGATTGTGCAACAGCGTTTGGTCGATTTGGACATTATGGAAGGCTCCGTTGTTTCGGTTAAACGGATTTTGCCGTTTCGGGGGCCGATCGCAATCGAGATCGATGGTCAATGCATTGGCATCCGGCGTCAGGAAGCTCTGGGCATTCAAGTGGAACGCATATGATCAACATTGCGTTGGCCGGTAACCCAAATACGGGGAAAACGTCCCTGTTTAATATCCTGACCGGTTCATACGAATATATCGGCAACTGGGCCGGAGTGACCGTCGAAAAGAAAGTGGGTACCCTGAAAAACAAGCAAGGCACCTTAATCGACCTTCCCGGAATTTATTCGCTCAATCCTGTATCACGCGATGAGAGCGTGGCGACGCACTTTTTGCTACATGATGAATTTTCCTTGATATTAAATATTGTCGATGCTTCACAGTTAAAACGAAATTTGTATTTAACCATCCAATTGCTGGAGTATGGAAAACCGGTTTTGATCGGGCTTAATATGATCGATGTGGCCCAAAAACGGGGGAGCCTGATTGAGGCGGAGCGTTTGGGAGAACAGCTCGGCTGTCAGGTGGTTCCCATTGTCGCCCGCACCGGCAAAGGTTGCGCCGAATTGGCCGGCCGATTGTCGGAAAGTGCCAAAGAAAACAAAGAGCCTTTGCATCTGGATTACGGTTTGCCTTTGGAACGAGCCATGCGCGAGTTGTGTTCAAAGATTCCGGACGGGCTGTCATTGCCTTCAAAGCGCTGGCTTGCCCTGCAATTTTTTGAAGGCAACCAGACGGTGAAAGGGCTGTTAACCAAATACATTTCCGAAGAAGACTTGAAGCGTTTGTTTGAACAGGCAGAACGTGAGGTGTGCGCCGAAGCGTCTGTAAAATCGCTTCAGCAGCATATACACCGGGTGCGCAGCCGCTTTATCCAATCCGTTTTGGAAAGCTGTGTGACCCGGGCCAAGGAAGTTGGCGTCACCTTCACTGATCGCCTTGATCAGATTGTGACGAACCGCTTTCTGGGCATTCCTGTTTTCTTGCTGTTTATGTACTTGATGTTTAAGCTTACTTTTGATTGGCTCGGCACACCATTGTCCGACTTGCTTGATGAATGGATCAATGGTCCGCTCGCTGACACCCTGACGCAGTTATTGACACAAATCGGGGCGTCGGAATTTATGAAGGCTGTCGTGATTCAGGGAATTGTGGCCGGAGTCGGCGGCGTTCTCGTCTTTGTTCCGCAAATTTTTATCCTGTTTTTGCTCATTTCCTTTATTGAGGATTCAGGATATATGGCGCGTGTGACGATGGTGATGGACAAATTGATGGAAGCGGTGGGCCTCAACGGCAAAGCTTTTATTCCGATGATTATCGGCTTCGGCTGTAATGTGCCGGGAGTGATGGCCGCCCGCACCATCGAGCAGCCAAAAGAGCGGTTGCTGACCATCATCCTGACCCCTTTGATGTCCTGTTCAGCACGGTTGACGGTTTACAGTCTGTTTGTGGGAACTTTTTTTAAAGAACATCAGGCGCTGATCGTCCTGTCCCTCTATGTGTTGGGGGTGGTTGTGGCTTTGATTTTGGCCAAACTGTTCTCAACCGGCCTGATGGATGACGGAGAATCGATTTTTGTCGTGGAGTTGCCGCCCTATCGGGTTCCGCAGTGGCTCACGTTAATGCGGAGCACCTGGGAAAAGGGAAAAGGTTTTATGAGAAAAGCGGGGACGTTTATCTTTGGGGGTTCCGTTGCCATCTGGCTGTTGGGGTATGCGGGACCCGGTGGGTTCGGAGTCGAGATGAACCAGAGCTTTTTGGCCAAAATCGGAGGAATCCTCGCTCCGCTTTTGGCCCCGCTCGGATTTGGCAATTGGCAGGCGGGAGCATCCTTGCTTACCGGTTTCCTGGCCAAAGAGGTCGTTGTGTCGACCATGAACATCATTTACGCGACTTCGGGTGATGCCGGCCTGGGGCAAATCATTTCGCACTTTTTCACCCCGCTGCAGGCATACAGCTTTATGGCCTTTATCCTCCTCTATATTCCGTGTCTGGCGACTGTGGCCGTCATCAAAAAGGAAACCGGATCGGCGAAATGGACCTGGTTCTCCGTCGGATATGCGCTGGCGGTCGCCTACGTGATCTCGCTGATCATTTATCAGGGGGGCAAATGGTTGGGATTTCAATGAAAAGGGGGAGAGAGGATGCTGGTGGACATTTTGCTCGGTCTCATCATTTTCGGTTATGCCGCCTTCACTTTGTTCCGTTTTGTCAAAAGGAGCAAGCTGGGGAAATGTCAGGCCTGTTCGATGAAAAAATCATGCTCCAGTCCGTGTGCCGACCTTAAAACCGACCCATCAAAACTGACATAAGGACAAGGCAAAAGAACAGCTTTGAGAGTTTCGCCTCTCCGGCTGTTCTTTTTTTGCGGGTTGTTCGGACCGGGCCGCGCGATCTCTTTGTTCCCGGCTTTTCTGATATTGATCATGGTATCTCCGCATCATTTCATGAGACCCCAAAAGGCGATGGCCAGGATAAACCGGTAAATGGAGAAAGGCGTCAATTTCAGCCGGCTGATCAGTCGAAGGAAAAACCGGATCGAAATCAGGGCAAAGACAAACGCAGTGACAAACCCGGCTATAAAGAGAGGAAGGTCGCTGGCGTGAAGAAGCTCCCAGTTATCCAGAAGGTCTTTTACGGTAGCGGCCACCATCATCGGAACAGCCAGGATAAAGGTGAATTCCGATGCCGTCTGATGATTCATTCCCGCCAGCAATCCACCTGAAATGGTCGAACCGGAACGCGAGAAACCGGGCCACAGAGCAAGGCATTGAAACAAGCCGACAATAAACGCCTGGCTGTAGGTTACCTGATCCAAGTTTGCAGCAGAGGGGGGCGCTTTGCGAAATGCCTCAGCTAGGATCATCAGAATCCCACCGAGGATTAAAGCCCAGATCACCGTTTGCGCTGTAAACAGCTTCTCTTTTATGTAGTTGTGAAACAAGAGTCCGAGGAGACAGGCCGGAAACATTCCGAGGAGGATATGAACGGGATTCAAGTGCGCGCTTTTTTCCTGCCCGGGGGTGCGATAGAGCCCAACCAGGCTCAGCAGGCGTTTCCAAAAAAAGACAACGACAGCCGAGATCGAACCGAGTTGGATCACCACCTCAAACGTCGTAGCCCGGACGGTTCCTTCAAATCCCAGCAGATGACCGGCGAGTATCATGTGTCCGGTGGAGGAGACAGGGGCGAATTCCGTCAAGCCTTCCACCATGCCCAAAATCGATCCGATTAAAATATCCATTAATTTTCACTCCGCCTTTCTCGGGATGAATAAATCAGGTTGCAGCTGATCACAGGATTTTAACCTGACGGAAAAAGTAAATGTCCACATGTATGGTATGCCCTCTTTGGATGATTACGGTTATGGTTTTTTACCCGGATGATCAGGGGGATCATCCATTAAAATGGAAATTTCTGTTTTCCATTATTCTTTCAAATAATTTTTTGATGTGGTTGGTGAAAAAGCTGTTAAAATGGATTTATTCCAAAAGGCAAAAGCGGAAAGGAGGCTTTTCTTTGCGTAAGAGTATTTTGTTTACCGGCGGCGGGACTGCAGGGCATGTCACCGTCAATCTGGCGTTGATTCCGCACTTTTTGCGGGAAGGTTGGGAAGTGGAATACATAGGATCTGAAAACGGGATTGAAAAGCAGTTGATCGCCGGGCTGGATCAGGTCCGGTACCATGCGATTTCCACCGGTAAGCTGCGCCGTTACTTTGACTGGAACAATTTTAAAGATCCGTTTCGCGTCTTAAAAGGGATTTTTCAGGCTTACCGGCTGATCAGACGGCAAAAGCCCGGGCTTATTTTCTCCAAGGGAGGATTTGTTTCCGTCCCTGTTGTAATCGGCGGTTGGTTGAATCGGGTTCCGGTGATCATCCATGAATCCGATTTAACTCCGGGTCTGGCCAACAAATTGGCGACCCCGTTTGCCTCGAAGGTGATTACGACCTTTCCGGAAACGACCCGCTATTTCAAGTCGGATCGCGCCGAATATGTGGGAGCCGTGATCCGTGAAGAGCTGAAACAAGGAGATCGCGAACAGGGATTGGCGATCTGCCGGTTTTCGCCGAATAAACCCGTTTTGCTTATCATGGGAGGAAGTCTTGGTGCCAAGCGGATTAATGAAGCGGTAAGGGAAAATCTGGTTTCACTGCTGGAACAATTTCAAATTGTCCATATTTGCGGTAAAGGGCAAGTTGACAGTTCGCTGCAATTTGAGGGTTATAAGCAGTTTGAGTACGTTTCTGACGAATTGCCGCATCTCATGAATATGGCCGATCTGGTCATTTCCCGCGCCGGTTCCAATTCGATCTTTGAATTTTTGGCCCTGAGAAAACCGATGCTCTTGATTCCGCTTTCAAAAGCAGCGAGCCGCGGGGATCAGATCCTGAACGCAGAGTCATTTAAAAAGATGGGATATTGCGACGTGCTGCAGGAAGAAGAAATGACGGCGGAAACTTTTTTAAATGCAGTATTTCGCCTGTTTGACCGGAGGGCGGAAGTGGTTGCGCAAATGGAAAAAAATGAGGGTGAAGATCCGCGCGACAAAGTGATCCGGATGATTGAGGAACTGGCAAAGGCTTAAGAGCGCCGTGTTCCGGCAACAGGACAAACCGACACTTCTTGGTCAAACCAGTGAGCACCTGCCTCCTTTCTGGGGAGAACAGGTGCTTTTGCATGCAAAAAAAAGAGGACGACTGGCGTCCTCAAAACCGGGGAACATCGTTTCCGTTTGAGATAGCTTGGACAAGGAGTGCAAATGGAAGGATGCTATCTCTCCTCTATTATAAGAAAAAGGAAGGAAAGTTGAAATAAAGATAACAAAGGAATTTATGGAAAATAAATGAAGAAAGATGCGCCGTTGGTCAAAATATTGGAAAACATTGAGACCCGGCGTTATTGTTTAATTTTTTATTAGAAGGCCTCCCTCTCGTACATACTAAGGAGAGATGAGAGGAAAGGATGATTTTCCATGACCAACCAACCGAATGAGGAAAAAGAAAAAACCGAGGCGAGGCCCTCCGAAGAGGAGTTAAAGAAGAAGAATGAAACGGTTCATGCCTTGCAACAGTTAGGGCAAATTAATGTGCCCCAGTTGGAAACCAATGTCTTTTGTCTAAATATTATCGGCCAGATCGAGGGGCATTTAGTGATGCCGCCGCAGAACAAAACAACAAAATATGAACACGTGATTCCCCAGATTATCGCGGTGGAACAAAATCCCAAAATCGAAGGGATGATCGTCGTCCTTAATACGGTCGGCGGAGATGTCGAGGCAGGACTGGCCATTGCGGAGATGATCGCCACGATGAGCAAGCCGACGGTTTCAGTCGTTCTCGGGGGAGGGCACAGCATCGGGGTGCCGATCGCTGTCGCTGCCGACACTTCCTTTATCGCCGAAACGGCAACCATGACCATCCATCCCGTACGCTTGACCGGTTTGGTGATCGGTGTGCCACAAACATTTGAATATCTGGAAAAAATGCAGGATCGGGTTGTCCGGTTTGTGGCGGAACACTCCGATATCTCGGAAGAAAAATTTCGCGAATTGATGTTCCGGACGGGGGAATTGGCGCGGGACATCGGAACGAACGTGATCGGCCGGGATGCCGTCGAGTATGGATTGATCGACAAGGTCGGGGGCATCTCTGATGCACTGGCCGAATTGAACACGAGAATTGAAGCCCGAAAAAAGGGAGCGTTGCTGCAATGATTTATTATTCTGCCTTTCCGTTGGACCTCGCTTATTATGATCCGTCGCAAATAAAACTGGAAGAGATGACTGTGGATGGAATAACCATGCTGGTGAACAAGCAAAATGAAGGAGAGGCGACGCTGGTTCGCCTGATCAGTCCCGATCCGGCTCATTACCTGGATCCGCGCTACCAACCGGGCATGAAGATTACCAACCAGCCACGGGTTTAATTTGTGAAAAACACCTCAGGAACTCTTAATTCGTTAAGGGTTCTTTTTTTCTTTTTGGGTAATGTTGCCGGAGTTCTCCTTGCGATGACAGAGATGAAATGACATGGGAAAATAATTTAATTATTCTATATAATATATTATATACGATATACGTTGGCTGGACTGAAACAAGGGGAAAAGGAGGATGATGCGATCGGTTGTTTTTACGGAGTTCGAACGGAACGGCGGCGAAGGAAATGGAGCATCATTTGCACCATCAGAGACAATCGTATGTTGAATTGTATCAAAGGGAAAATTGAAATCCCGGCGCTGTCATCTTGTCATACAGGGGAGAGGCTGTGACCGTGAATAAACGCGATATAACCCAAACAGACCGAAACCGTCTGATTGAACGGCTGGGAGAAAACAAAGTGATGTTACCGGCTGATGATGCCGGTGGCGATTTGGTCGTTTTTGCCGAATCGGAGGAAGATGCAGTTGAAGTGATCCGCTGGGCCGGCGAGGCGCGAGCAGTAATCAACCCTCAAGGTCTGGGGGCGCGCGCAAGTTATGGCCATCCTGACCGGAGAGAGGCGGCGGTTACCTTGTCGCTGGCCAGATACAATCAGATTGCGGAATATTCCGCCGGAGACTTGATGGTGACAGTGCAAGCGGGTATTCCGCTGAGCAGGATCCAGTCGGTCTTGCGGGAAAAAGGGCAAATGTTGCCGCTCGATCCGGGATGGCCGGAGTTGAGTACGGCGGGCGGAATAGTCGCTGCCGCCCTGACCGGCCCCAAACGGTTGAAGTATGGAACGCCGCGTGACTGGGTGACCGGACTTAAAGTGATTCTGGCTGATGGCGAGATCATTTCGACTGGTGGAAAAGTCGTCAAGAATGTCGCCGGATATGACATGAATAAGCTGTTTGTCGGATCGCTCGGAACTCTGGGCGTGATTAGTGAATGCACATTTAAATTGCGTCCCTTGCCGCCGGAGGAAACAGTGATCATCCTGGAAAACGGGGATCTTCCTTCCCTGAAGCGGTTCAGCCGGCGCCTGCTGGATTCGTCGCTGGAACCTTCTGCGGCCGAATTGGTGAATGATTCGGTGCTGACATCGCTTCTTCCCGGTGAGCATGATTCGTTTGGCTTGATGATCGGATTTGAAGATGAGAGCAAGGCGGTTGCCAAGGAGCAGAACCAGGTGGTGAACTGGGCAAAGGAAGAAGGGATAACGATTCGGGAGATTTTGCGAAATGAATGGGCGGCTGCACTATGGCGTTCATTGGGAGAACTTCTGCCACATGCCAGGGATGCGCAAAGTGCGGAAAAAGTTGCATTGAAAATCAGCACGCTGCCTGATCAGGCGGACTCGGTGGTTGAACTGGTGCATCGTCTGGCGGAAGAAGCGGGCATAGAAGCGTTGGTTCACGGGGGACCGGGCACCGGGATCACCCTGGCTGTCCTCCGGCCAGACGAGAATCAATGGGCCTGTGCCAAAGAACTGATTGAAAAGGTGCGGCAGCGGATTGAAGAAGGGTTTGGTTATGTGGTGATGCTGCATGCCCCTTCCTTTTTGAAAGAGAAGATCCCCGTTTGGGGCAAAATGCCGTCCGGACTGTTTTTGATGCAAAAGATCAAATCCAGTTTGGACCCGGAAGGGCGTTTTAATCCGGGTCGATGGGCAGGAGGGATCAATCGTGCCTGATCCGATCAAGAAAACAAAACCGCTGACAGGATATCCGTTTGCTGATCCGCCCGATCCGGAGAAATGGTCAAAATGCATCCATTGCGGCATGTGTTTGGACGCGTGCCCCACTTATCAGGAAGAGAAACTGGAGCCCCATTCTCCGCGAGGGCGCGTTCATTTGATCAAAGCAGCGGGCGAAGGGCGGATTTCCTTAAACCAAGGCTTGTTTGATCCGGTTTTTCAGTGCCTGGATTGCCGGGCTTGCGAAACGGCCTGTCCCTCGGGGGTGGAGGTCGGTGCCTTGATCGAAGAGGCGCGCGGTCAGCTTTATCAGGCCATGCCTCCACGGGGAGTAAAGGGACGGATCAACCGGTTGTTTTTGCGGCATTTTTTTCCCAATCCCGGCCGCTTGCATGCGCTGGGCCGTCTGCTCCGGTTTTACCAGCAATCAGGTCTTCAGTCTTTAGTCAGAAAAACGGGGATTCTCCGGTTGTTACCCGAGCACATCCGGAAGATGGAGGCGGTTCTGCCGCCGGTTCCGAAGCGATTTTCCCGGCAGACCCTGGCGGAAGTGACCCCGGCGCTTGGCGAAAAGCGCGGGCGTGTGGCTTTCTTGGCCGGGTGTGTGATGGATGTTTTATACGCGGGAATCAATGAAGCAACAGTCCGGGTTTTAAGCCGCAACGGTTTGGAAGTGGCGGTGCCGCGGGGGCAGGTTTGCTGCGGGGCCCTGCAAATACATGCAGGGGATCGGGAGACCGCAAAAAAAATGGCGAAACAAAATATTGATTCGTTTTTGCGGGCGGATGTGGATACCATCATTGTCAATGCAGCTGGTTGCGGGGCAGCGATGAAAGAATACGACCAACTCCTCAGAAACGATCCCGATTACCATGAAAAGGCGCAGGAGTTTGTAAAAAAGGTGCGGGACATTTCCGCTTTTTTGTGCGAGATCGGTCTGAGACCGCCGTCCGGCAGGGTGGAAGGGGTCGTAACCTATCACGATGCCTGTCATTTGGCCCATGCACAAAAAGTGCGAAACGAGCCGCGGCAGCTGCTTAAACAAATTCCGGGGCTGACTTTGATTGAGATGCCCCAAGCCGACCGTTGCTGTGGGAGTGCGGGGATTTATAACCTGGTTTACCCTGATATGGCCGGGCGCCTTCTGGAACGTAAAATGGATGATGTTCCGCCGGACGTGGACTGGATTGCTATGGGAAATCCCGGTTGCATGCTGCAAATATCGATGGGCGTTCATCAGCGCCGCGGACGGGAACGGGTCGTGCATACGGTTGAATTGCTGGACGAGGCTTATCGCTGCGGGGAAGGGGATGAGCAGGAGACGGCCGGCAGACAGGATGGCGGTGAACATCAGGAACTGATTGCCGCCCTGCAGCGCTGTGTCGGAAAGGATGCCGTCCTTTTCCGTCAGGAAGATTTACTCGCCTATGAGTGTGATGCCTACACCCTGAAAAAGGCGTTGCCCAGAGCCGTTGTCTTTCCCGGGAGCACGGAAGAGACAGCAGAGGTCGTCCGCTTTCTGGCTCAGAGGGGAATTCCCTTTATTCCGCGCGGAGCGGGAACCGGTTTGAGCGGAGGGGCCACTCCGACGGGTGGCGAGGTCATCATCAGTCTGGCCAGGATGAACCGCCTGTTGCAAATCGATCTCCCGAACCGGCGGGCAGTGGTGCAACCAGGGTATATCAATCTGCACCTGACAGAGTCCGTTGCCGGTCACGGCTACTATTACGCCCCGGACCCCTCGAGTCAGCAGGTTTGTACCATCGGGGGAAATGTGGGTGAAAATGCCGGAGGGGCCCACTGTCTCAAATACGGCGTCACCACCAACCACGTTCTCGGTTTGACCATGGTGTTGCCCGACGGTCAAGTGGTTCAACTCGGCGGTCTTCCCGACGAACCCGGGTATGATTTAACCGGATTGGTTGTCGGATCGGAAGGGACGATGGGCATTGTGACGGAGATCACGGTACGGCTTGAAAAAAAGCCGGAAGGGGTGCGAACCGTGCTCGCCATGTTCGATGAGGTGAAACAGGCGAGCGAAGCGGTTACCGGCATCATCGCTGCGGGGATTTACCCGGCGGCTTTGGAGATGATGGACAACCTGGCGATAGAAGCCGTGGAAAAAGGGACGTTTCCGATAGGGTATCCACGCGATCTCGGGGCTGTTTTATTGGTCGAGGTGGACGGAATTGCCGAGGGTTTGGACGAACAGATTGAGCGCATTGTGGACGTGTGCCGGAAACACGGGGTGCGGGAAGTGCGCCCGGCTTCTTCCGAGGAAGAAAGAAAGAGCTGGTGGAATAACCGCAAGACTGCTTTTGGCGCCGTCGGAACCATTTCCCCGAATAATCTGGTCCAGGACGGAGTCATCCCCCGCAGCCGGCTTCCGGAAGTGCTGTCCCGGATTGAAGAGATCAGCCGCGAACATGGAGTGCGCATTGCCAATGTTTTTCACGCCGGAGACGGTAACTTGCATCCGCTCATCATGTTTGACGCGCGAATCCCCGGTGAAGAAGAGAGAGCCGTCCGGGCGGGATCGGCGATTTTGAAGGTTTGCACCGAGGTGGGTGGCAGCATCACCGGGGAGCACGGTGTCGGTCTGGAAAAGCGGGAAGAGATGCGCTATCTCTTCTCCGAGAAGGAGCTGGCTGTGCAATTGGCAATTCGCGAGGTATTTAATCCTGAAAATTTATGCAATCCCGGCAAAATATTTCCGACGCCGGCCCGCTGTGCCGAGATGAAAAGGCGGCCGGCAGGAACGGATGACAGAAGTGGAGGCCGCTCTTGATTGAAGTTCACGAAGTGTTAAAAAAAGAGAAAAGGAGTTCCGGTGGGGATGGATAAGAAATGAAAATAAAGGGAGTCGAAATAACCACAACGAATGAAGCCCTTGCATTCCCTTTCGGGATTGGCACGCGAATTTTTTGTCCCGGGATGCCATGGAATAAAAGCGGATTGAACGGCAGAAAGCGATTGATGCCGGAACATTGCCGGATTTCTGATAAAACCGCTTCCGTCGAGGCGGGGCTGGAAAATCGTTCCCGTCCCTGAAGGTGTACAGAACCGGGTCCGGCAACCGCAAAATGGTGAAACATGCCCTGAACGCGGAGCATCGGTCTTTAGGCTGTTTTGAAGCTGCCGATTCATCCGCATGGGAGAATGCGGTCGGAGGACAGGAGCGATCCGGCGGGCAAACCAATCAGGGCTTATACCGGAGGTTAATCGGGCCATTTCCTTCCCGGACTATATATCATCAGAAAAGAGGCGATCTGAATGAGCATTTCAATGGGGGCAAAGACGAGTATCATCTTGCGATTAAAACTGGAAAAAGAATTGGTTTCGTTCGGGAAAATCGCCTCAATCATCAGTGAAGCAGGCGGGGATATCATTGCCATCGACGTGATTCAGGAAGGAAAAACATTCACCATTCGCGATATTACCGTCAATATTACCGACTACGGATTGGGCGACCGGCTGGTGTCGATCGTGAAAGAAATTTCCGGTGTTCACGTCATCAACGTTTCGGACCGCACCTTTTTAATGCACTTGGGAGGAAAAATCGAAACGGTGCCCAAAATGCCGATCAAAAACCGCGATGATCTGTCCCGCGTCTATACTCCGGAAGTGGCGAGGGTCTGCAAGGCGATTCAGGAAAAATCCTCGCGGGCCCATTCACTCACGATCAAACGAAATACAGTGGCGGTTGTCTCAGACGGTTCAGCAGTGCTCGGGTTGGGAAACATCGGACCGGAAGCGGCCATGCCGGTGATGGAAGGGAAGGCGATGCTGTTTAAACAGCTGGCCGGAGTGGACGCTTTTCCAATTTGCCTGGCGACGCAGGATACGGAGGAGATCATCCGAATTGTCAAGGCGCTGGCCCCGACGTTCGGCGGGATTAATCTGGAGGACATCGCCTCTCCGAAATGCTTTGAGATTGAACAACGGCTTTCGCAGGAACTGGATATTCCCGTGTTTCATGATGATCAGCACGGAACGGCGGTCGTGGCCCTGGCCGGGCTGATTAACGCGGTCAAATTGGTCGGCAAAGATCTGGCCGATTGCAAAGTGGTCGTTTGCGGCATCGGTGCAGCCGGAATTGCCTGCACCAAGATGCTGTTGGCCGCCGGTGTGCGGGATGTGATCGGTGTCGATCGGGAAGGGGCGATTGTCGCAACCCGCAGGTATGAGAATTCTTTCTGGAATTGGTATGCAGCCCATACCAATCCCCGCAGGCTTGAAGGCTCTCTGTCCGAAGTGATAAAAGGAGCGGATATTTTTATCGGGGTTTCGGGTCCCGGTGTCTTGAAAGTGGAAGATATTCAAAGCATGGCTCCCGATCCGATTGTATTTGCCATGGCCAATCCGGTTCCGGAAATTGCGCCGGATCAAGCGGAACCTTATGTTCGGGTGATGGCGACAGGCCGGTCCGATTATCCGAACCAAATTAATAATGTGCTGTGTTTTCCCGGGATTTTTCGAGGCGCCCTCGATTGCCGCGCGTCCAAAATCACCGAAGAGATGAAATTGGCTGCCGCTCAGGCCATCGCTTCCGTCGTTTCCGATGAGGAGCTGAGTGAGCAGTATATCATTCCCAGTGTATTTAACAGCCGTGTAGTGGAAAAGGTGAGAGAAGCGGTGATCGAAGCCGCCTATCAGTCGGGAGTGGCCAGGCGCGACCGGCGCAGCACGCAAAAAGAAATGGCCAAAGGGATTGCTGCCAAGGTAAATGCCTTCAGTTTTTCGATGTGACAGAATGACAAAGCCTGAGTGGAAGAGGTTCCTTTCCCCACTGGCGATCACTCCTGCCATGTGATTGGATTTGCCGGAAATAGCCCGCTCGATCAAAAGAGTGGGCTTTTTTTGCGCTCAGATAAGCACTCGTCCCTTCTCACCGCAGGGATAACGCTTAGCGGTCATCCACGACGATATAAGTGACCTCCACCGGTCCGTGAACGCCCACCACCAGATTCATTTCAATATCTGCGCTGTTGCTCGGTCCGGAAATAAAGTTAATGCAGGAAGGAAGCAATTCCCCTTTCTCTATGCGGCGACGGATTTCACGGGTTGCATGGGTGAGCCGTGGCACGATGGTGCTTCTCGGAATGATGGCGATGTACTTGTGCGGCAACAGGCTGACGGATCTTCCTTTTCCCCGTCCGTTGAGTAACATCACGGTTGCAGATTCGGCCAGAGCCAAGTCACTGAAGGTGATGCCGATCATCGCCTGTTCAGCCAGCGAAATGCTTTCCGCTGCTTGTTCGTCACACCATTGCTGAAGCCTGATCCTATGCTCCTCCAACTTGGCATTCAATGCCGGATCGAGTCCGTACTCGTTCCAACGCACATCATCCCAGGTAATAACCGTTTTCGCCCCGGCCTTTTTGATCATCTTCCAAACTGCTTCGGGCAGGAAGTCAGCCGGTATGCGGAAAAAGGTGGTGCGATTGAGTTGTGCTTGTTTTTCCAGGCGCTCAACCCACTCTTCACACCCCTTTCTATCTTCCGGCGGAACGAGTCTGGCCTGATCCCACTCCGGTTTTTGTATCTCCTCCCGCATGCGCGGGCGCCCCAGCCTTTCGGCCAGCTTATTTAAAAAAGCGTCCCGGTTTAAAATGGTCATGAATTTTCCCCCTTTTTCCGCTGTTTTTGGAACCACTCCCGAAAAGTTTCCTGTTCCGGTGCCGGGAAGTCACGTGTTTCCAGCCAGGGTTTAAGCGGACCGAAGCCCGTTTTCAGCTTTGCTTCTTCCGTTAACGGTTTTGCCATTATGGACGCGGCTTTGGACGCAAGCCGATAAAGTTTTGGCGAAGTGGCGGCCAGGCGAAATCCTTTCATGGCCAGCCGTTCACCCGGCGGAGCTTTTTTCTCGTCCTCCGCTATTTTCCGGCGGTGCTCGATCAATAATTCATGGAGGGGAATACGGACAGGGCAAACTTCGGTGCATGCCGCGCACAAACTGGAAGCGTAAGGAAGCTCCTTATACTCGTCATAACCAGCCAGCAGCGGAGTCAAGACTGCCCCGACCGGCCCGGGGTAAATCGATCCGTATGCGTGCCCGCCGATATGGCGGTAGACGGGGCAGACATTGATGCAGGCAGCACAGCGGATACAGTGAAGGATGCTTTGAAATTCCGTGCCCAATATATTTGAACGGCCATTATCGAGAATGACCAAATGGAATTCTTCCGGCCCGTCTCCCTCGCCTTCCCGCCGGGGACCGGTCAGCCCGGTTACGTAAGTGGTCAATTTTTGGCCGACAGCGCTTCGGCACAATAATGTGACCAATACATCCAGTTCTTCCCAAGTGGGAACCAGCCGCTCCATCCCCATTACGGTGATTTGCGTCTTGGGAAGGGTTGTGCAGAGGCGGGCATTTCCTTCATTTGTCACCAAAACGACCGAACCGGATTCGGCTACCGCAAAATTGCAACCGGTAATGCCGATTTCGGCGGACAGGAACTTCTTGCGCAGATAGTTGCGGGCAAAACGCGTCATTTCTTCGGGGACGGCAGAACCCTGATACCCCAGGCGCGCAAATATTTCACGAATTTTTTCCCTGTCCTTGTGCAAAGAAGGGACGACAATATGGGAAGGAGGGTCATGATCATCGGCTTGCAAGATAAATTCGGCCAAATCCGTTTCCAATACCTCGCAGCCTGCTTCTTCCAAGGCTTTGTTTAAACTGATTTCCTCAGTCATCATCGACTTGGATTTCACAACACGGGTTGCTTGTTTGCTTTTAATGATCCGGATGATGTATTCATTCGCTTCCGCGGCAGTCCGGGCGAAAAAAACGTGCCCGCCGGCTTTGCTTACATTTTCGGAGAGTTGCTCCAAATAGTAGTCCAGATAGCGCATGGTATGAGCGCGTATCGCTTCACCCCATTTTCTCCACTCTTCCCAGTTTCCAAGCTCTTCTGTTGCCTCCCGCCGGCGTTTCTGAAATCGTTCCTGTGCGGAACTGACGGCTTTCTGCATCTGCCGGTCGTTGATTCCGCTTTCGACGCGTTTAAAAAAGGGATCTTGTCCGATTTTAATCGGCATCTTTTTCATCCCCTCTCTGCCGGAGATGGTTTAACACTTGGGCGATATGCATCACTTTGACCGGTTTTCCCAAGCGGCTCAAACGGCCGCCGATATTCATCAGGCAGCTGCAATCGGCTCCGATCAGGAGCCCGGCTCTTGTTTCCTCGATATGCTGTGCTTTTTCATCGACCATCCGGGATGAAATCGCATTCATTTTGACAGAGAAGGTGCCGCCGAACCCGCAGCAATCATGCGCATGAGGAAGTGGAATCAACTTCAGCCCTTTGACATTTTCCAGCAGGCGGTACGGAGCTTCCGTTACCCCCAAAAGACGGTTCATGTGGCAGGAAGGGTGATAAGTGGCTGTTGCGTGGAGTTCCGCCCCGAGGTCGTCAACCTGCAAGATCTCAGTCAAAAATTGGGTGAATTCATAGGTTCTGTTCGCCAGGGCCCGGGCACGTGCTTGTAAATCCGGCTGACCGCTGAATAACTGTTCATATTCATGGAACATCGCTGCGCATGAACCGGATGGTGTTACGATATATTCAGCCGGTTCGAACGTTTCGATCATATGCTCGGCCACCTCTTTGGTTTCCAGGTGGTACCCGCTGTTATAGGCAGGCTGGCCGCAGCATGTCTGCGTTTCGGGAAAATCCACCTCGCATCCAAGCCTTTCCAGTATCTCGACAACGGCTTTACCCACTTCCGGGAAAAATACATCAGTCAAACAGGTTACGAATAAGGAAACCCTCATTTTTTACGCCTTGGACCACTTGCGAAAGGCCAGTGACGGCGCCTGCCTCCTCTCTGTAACAATTAAATTTTTTTAGATTATTATATCATATCTAATTATTTCCGTATAAAAGACCCGGCCGCCTCAACTACGCTTGGAGGGGAATGATCCTTTTTGAAAGCTTGTTGCAAATCGGCTCGTGAATATGCTATCCAACCTGCCTGTGTTCCGAAGGGTCTCAACAGGCCCGATCCCCTGCTGAGATTGGCAAAACGTACCTCTTCGGTCAGGCAATAAAAATATCTCTTCTTTCACTCTATTCCCAAAATTTAGGACGGACCATTCTGCAGGCAAGCTTTTCCATGTTATAATGAAGAGTGACGGTTTTGTGAAAGGTGATACATATGGCACGAAAAAAGAAAAAAGCAAATGCGGAGAAATCGCTCAAAAATGAGATTTTGTTTGAGATTTACGGGATTGTGATTCTCGCTGCCTCTTTTATTACCATGGCCAGCTACGGGGCAATCGGGCGGAACTTGACTTACTTGGCCCGGTTTGTCTTCGGTACATGGAATTTTGTGATTCCGCTTCTGGGAGTCTGGCTGGCCGTTTATGTCATGGCCAACCGCAAATGGCCACGGAAATGGACTCCGCGCATGAGCGGGTTGACGATGATTCTCGTTTCATTTCTGACGTTAAATCACTATTGGACTTTTCAAACGATCCATACGAACAGCGGAATTGTGGACACGACATGGAATTTGCTTTTGGAGGAACGGACTTCCCGCCTTCCTCTTGATGTCGGGGGCGGAATGACCGGTGCTTTCGCTTATGCCTTATTGCACTTTTTATTTGATGATATGGGGACATTGATTGTACTGGGCGCATTGGTGCTGTGCGGAATTTTGCTCGTGGCCGATTTTTCTTATGTGAAATTCTTCGGGATCGTGAAACAATTATTCCGTGCCTGGAAAAAACGGGGCAGACAGCTGATCATCGATTGGTTGCGCCAATACTACAAACAGAAGCAACCACCGAAGCGGATCAGGAGAAAAAGATCCGGGGAAACGAAGGCGGCAGCCTCTGTCAGCCGCGATCCGATCGAACCGGTGATTTATGACTTTGAAGACGCCATCTACGGGGGAAATGAAAAAGAAAAGGCGCAGCAAGCAACGCAAATGGAGCTGGAACTGGAAAAAATGATTCCGGAAGCGCTAAAGTTGAAAACGAAACCGAAGACTGAGCAGGTGGAGAAGCAGGATGCCGAGGAAGAAGAAACGATGGAAGTGCGCTTTCATTCGAAAGATGAAATGGCGCATTATCTGATGCCGCCGACGACCTTGCTCCGGGAAACGAAAAAGCGCAGTCTGGTGGACCAAGACGACCATAGGGAGAATGCGCGCACACTGAAGGAGACGCTGGAAAGCTTCGGAGTCAAGGCCAAGGTGACCGGGATTCATCGGGGCCCGACTGTGACGCGGTATGAAATTCAGCCGGAGATCGGGGTGAAAGTGAGCAGGATTGTCAATCTCGCAGATGATATCGCTTTGGCCCTGGCCGCGAAAGATATCCGCATTGAGGCGCCCATACCGGGAAAACCGGCTGTTGGCATCGAGGTGCCGAACCAGGAGGTTTCTCTGGTCGGACTGAGGGATATTTTGGAAAGCCCTGAATATCGCGATCATCCCTCCAAATTGAGCATTGCGCTGGGGCGGGATATTTACGGCAAACCAATTGTTGACAACCTCGCGCGCATGCCGCATTTGCTGGTAGCGGGAGCGACCGGCTCGGGAAAAAGCGTCTGCATCAACGGAATCATCACCAGTTTGCTGTACAAAGCCCGGCCGGACGAAGTGAAATTGATGATGATCGATCCCAAGATGGTGGAATTGAATGTATATAACGGAATTCCCCATCTGCTGGTCCCTGTTGTCACGGATCCGCGCAAGGCGGCGATCGCCCTGAAAAAAGTGGTGACCGAGATGGAAAAACGGTATGAAATGTTTGCCAAGCACGGGGCGAGAGATATTGAGCGCTATAACCAGATGGCGGCCGAAAACAAAGAGAAGAACCTGGAGCCTCTTCCCTTCATCGTCGTCATTGTGGACGAGCTGGCCGATTTGATGATGGTGGCTCCTTCCGACGTGGAAGACGCGATTTGCCGGCTTGCCCAAATGGCCAGGGCGGCAGGGATTCATTTAATCATCGCCACGCAGCGGCCCTCTGTCGATGTAATCACAGGGGTGATCAAGGCGAATATTCCTTCGCGAATTGCCTTTGCCGTTTCTTCACAGGCCGACTCCCGCACCATCTTGGACATGGGGGGAGCGGAAAAATTGCTGGGACGGGGTGATATGCTTTATTTGCCGATCGGTGCTTCCAAACCGATCCGCGTACAAGGGGCATTTCTCTCCGATGATGAAGTGGAAGCGGTTGTCCGCTTTGTGAGCAAACAGCAGGAACCGCGTTATCAGGAAGAGTTGATTCCCACGGCCCCGGATCAGGGGATGGACGGGGTGGATGATGAACTGTTTCCGCAGGCGGTTCAGCTCGTTTTGGAAGCGAAGACGGCGTCCGTTTCGCTTTTGCAACGGAGATTGCGGGTTGGTTATACAAGGGCGGCGCGCTTGATCGACATGATGGAAAGCAATGGAATCGTCGGGCCGTATGAAGGCAGCAAGCCCAGGGAAGTATTAATAACACTGGAGCAATATCAAGAAAAGAAAAATGTAGCCAAATAGTGAACAAGCATGATATAAATTACTATGAGCAATAAAAAACAGCCGGAAAAAATGGATTCAATTTATATAAACATAGTTCTCCGAAATACATAAAATTCGGTTTCGGAATATGTTTATTTCCGGCTGCCTTCCGATTATTCTGCAATCGGAAAGAACTCATATTCTAATTTTTTTGGAGGAGGGCCACTGCATGGCAAAAAGATCCTGGCTTGCACTTTTCCTTTGTGCGGCATTGGTGTTCACAGTAGTCGGATGTTCGTCGGCGACTACCAAAAAAGGCGGTTTTGCAGCCGGGTTGGTGACGGATACCGGCGGGCTGAATGACGAGTCGTTCAACCAATCCGCCTGGGAAGGGCTGGAGAAAGCGAAAAAAGATTACGGTGTCGACATTAAAGCCCTTGAATCAAAAAGCGATGATGATTATATACCGAACTTGACGAAGTTTGCACGTGAGGGACGCAATATCACCTGGGCGATCGGTTACAAATTCGACAAGGCGATTCCTGATATTGCCAATCAGTTCCCTGATGCGAAATTTGGCATTGTCGACAGTGATCTCGGAGGAAAAATCCCGAAAAATGTGACTGCCGTTACCTTTAAGGAAGAGGAAGGCTCATTCCTGGTCGGTGTGATTGCCGGTTTAACAACGAAAACAAACAAAGTTGGATTTATCGGCGGGGTGACATCTCCGCTTATCAAAAAATTTGAAGTGGGCTATATAGCCGGGGTAAAAGCAGTAAATCCGAAAGCTACCGTTTCGGTCGCTTATGCCGAGAGTTTTGCTGACGCGGTAAAAGGACGTTCCCTGGCCCAAAGCATGTATAACAACGGAGCAGATATTATTTTCCATGCTGCGGGCGGTACAGGCAAAGGCTTGTTTGATGAAGTGAAAACCCGCGAGAAAGGGAAGTACTGGGCGATCGGTGTAGACCGTGACCAATCCAACCTCGCTCCCGACCATACCCTGACTTCGATGGTCAAACGCGTCGATGTGGCTGTTTACAATGTGACCAAGGAATTGAAAGACGGAAAACTGAAACCGGGTCAACATGTGGTGATGGGTCTGAAAGAAAACGGAATCTCCATGGCTGATAAACATGTGAGTCCCGATGTTGAGAAGAAAGTGGAAGAGTACAAACAAAAAATTATTAGCGGTCAACTCAAAGTTCCGAGTACCGAAGCAGAACTTGCCAACTTTAAACCATAATATTGGAAATCGGGTCAGCGTCTATGCTGGCCTTTTTAAATAGAAATCCCTTTGAAATATGCCCTAATACCTTGTATACTTAAATCCTCAAGCTTTTTTCGCTTTTTAATTTAATGACAAATGGAAAAATATGCCGCCGAGAAGGGGGGAATCAGGGTGAATGTAGTGGAAATGGTTGGGATTACGAAGCGTTTTCCCGGAATTATCGCCAATGATCAGATCAATCTGACGGTCAGAAAAGGCGAAATTCATGCGTTATTGGGGGAAAATGGTGCAGGAAAGTCGACGCTGATGAACATTTTGTTCGGCCTGTACCAACCGGACGAAGGAGAAATCCGCATTAACGAGAAGCCGGTCAAAATTACGGGACCCACTGTGGCCAACAAACTCGGAATCGGGATGGTTCACCAACACTTTATGTTAGTTGAGCCGTTTACCGTAACGGAAAACATCATTTTGGGTGATGAGCGAAGCAAGTTCGGCCTGTTAAATATCAAAAAAGCGGAGAAAGAGATTCAGCGCTTATCGGATCAGTACGGCCTCAAAGTGGATCCGCGGGCGAAAATTGCCGATATATCCGTCGGGATGCAACAGCGTGTGGAAATTTTGAAAACGTTGTACCGCGGAGCAGATATCCTCATTTTCGACGAGCCGACGGCAGTCTTGACGCCGCAGGAGATTGAAGAGTTGACGGAGATTATGCGACGGCTGGTCGACGAAGGCAAGACGATCATTTTTATCACCCATAAACTGAAGGAGATCATGAGCACCTGTGACCGGGTGACGGTGATTCGCCGCGGAAAAGTGATTCAAACGGTCGATGTGGCCGAAACGAATGAAAATGAATTGGCCGCCTTGATGGTCGGACGCGAGGTTTCCTTCACCGTGGAAAAAGAGAAAAAGCAACCCGGTGAACCGATTGTCAAGATCTCACAACTGGTCGCTCTGGATCATCGCGGTGTCCGTGCGGTAAATGGCCTTGATCTGGAAGTGAGAGCCGGTGAAATCGTCGGACTCGCCGGTGTTGACGGAAACGGACAGACGGAATTGATCGAGGCGATTACCGGATTGCGCGACATCGAGTCCGGTTCCATTCACATCAATGGAAAAGACATGACCCGGTTCAAACCGCGAAAGGTGATCGAAGCTGGTGTCGGCCATATTCCGGAAGACCGGCATAAACGCGGGCTTGTGCTCGATTTTACCGTCAGTGAAAACATGGTTTTGCAATCATATTATCAAGCCCCGTTTACCAAGAGGGGAATTATTCAAAATGGCGAGATTGATCAATATGCCAAGCGCTTGATCAAAGAGTTTGATGTGCGCACCCCAAATGAACACGTTCCGATTCGGGGACTGTCGGGCGGTAACCAGCAAAAGGCGATCATCGCGCGGGAAGTGGACCGCGATCCCGACTTTCTGATTGCTGCACAGCCAACCCGAGGCCTGGATGTTGGTGCGATTGAGTCGATCCATCGCCGTCTTGTCGAACAACGGGATAAAGGCAAAGCGGTTCTGCTGGTCTCCCTGGAACTGGATGAAGTCCTGAAACTGAGTGACCGCGTTGCCGTGATCTACGAAGGGAAAATCGTCGGCTGGGTTGATCCGGAAACGACGACGGAAGAAGAATTGGGTCTCCTGATGGCGGGCGGCAAAAAACAGGAGGTGAAATAGCTGTGCAGCAACTGTTCTCGCGGATGAACAAGATGTCAACATTTCTGGCTTCCCTCATTTCGATTGTGCTGGGAATGTTGATTGGGGCCATTATGATGGTCGCGGCCGGGTATAACCCGCTCGAAGCCTATAATGCCCTCTTTGTCAGTGCTTTGTTTCAGCCTTATGATCTGGGAGAGACGATCCGGACCGTCACCCCTTTGTTATTGACGGGTTTGGCCGTAGCCATTGCCTTTCGCACCGGTCTCTTTAATATCGGGGTTGAAGGGCAGTTTATCGTCGGACAGATGGCCGCTATCATCGTCGGTTTAAAATTACCGCTCCCTTCCGGTTTGCATGCCGTTGCAGCCGTGATCGCCGGCGGGCTGGCCGGAGCGATCTGGGCTTATCTTCCCGGCCTCTTAAAAGCAGTGCGCGGGGTTCATGAGGTAATTATCACGATTATGATGAACTATATCGCCCTTTATCTTTCCAATGCCGTTGTTTTTCATTGGCTGGCCCCCGGAGCTGATTCCACGGAGAAAATTCCCGATTCCGCTTCACTGAGGGTTCAGTGGTTATCCGATCTGTTTGGAGGAGCGCGCGTTCATTTGGGCATTCTGATCGCCTTGGCCGCTGCTTTCGTCATGTATGTCCTCGTTTGGCGCACCCGGCTGGGTTACGAACTGAGGGCTGTCGGTTTCAATCCGCTCGCGGCTGAATATGCCGGGATGAATGTGAAGAAAAGCGTCATTTTGTCAATGATGATCAGCGGGGCATTTGCCGGTTTGGCCGGAGCGGTCGAAGCGCTCGGTACGAATGGTTATTTGCCGATTATGAACGATTTCACCGGCATTGGCTTTGACGGGATCGCCGTCGCTTTGCTGGGAGCCAATACACCTGTCGGAGTGATTTTGGCCTCCATCCTTTTCGGGGTTCTGGAATATGGCGGCGGAAACATGCAGTTTGAAGCAGGAGTGCCGTTTGAGGTCATTCGCGTTGTATTTGCGGCGATCATTTTGTTTGTGGCCGCCAACATTGTGGAAAAGATCTTTCATTCCCGGCGCAAAAAAGGGGTGAAAACCAATGCTTGAAACCCTGACAAACATTTTATCGATGACCGTGCTTTACTCAACACCACTGATTTTGGCCGGACTTGGCGGATTGTACTCGGAGCGTTCCGGGGTGGTGAACATCGGGCTGGAAGGCCTGATGACGATCGGCGCTTTTACCGGAGCGGTAACGACGATCTTCTTCGGCAACGCCTGGATCGGACTCTTGTGCGCGATTGTTGCCGGCATTTTGTTAGCTTTGCCGCATGCGATTGCTTCGATTACGTTTAAAGCGGATCAGGTGGTCAGTGGGGTTGCGATTAACTTTTTGGCGCTTGGACTGGCTGTCTATCTAACCAAGCATATGTATAACGGCTCTTCGCAAACGCCGGTTGTCCCGGATAAGCTGAGTGTGATTTCGATTCCCCTCCTGAATAAGATCCCGGTATTGGGTCCTTCGATTTTTCAGGCGCTTCCGACGACCTATATCGCGATCGCCTTGGTCATTATCACTTATTTTCTCTTTTACCAGACGTCATTTGGCATGCGGTTAAGAGCGGTCGGGGAACATCCGCACGCGGCGGAAACGGCCGGAATCAACGTGATTGTGATGCGCTATATCGCTGTCATGATCAGCGGTGCGCTGGCAGCAATCGGCGGTGCGGGCCTTTCGATTGCCATTGGCAGCCAGTTTACGCAGGTGACGGTGGCCGGACAAGGATTTATCGCCCTGGCTGCACTGATTTTTGGCAAATGGCGTCCTTTCGGCGTTTTGTGGGCCGGTCTGTTCTTCGGATTGGCTGTGGCTTTGGCACTTACCGGTCAGCTGTATCATTTGACGAATTACGTGCCGAGTGAAGTGCTGAGCATGCTTCCGTATATCCTGACCATCTTGGCCTTGGCCGGATTTGTCGGCAAGGCAGAACCGCCCGCGGCAAACGGAAAGCCATATGAAAAAGGGGCCCGATAAACGGTCGTGAAGAGACCTCAGCAACCAGCTGGGGTCTTTTTTGCGTAATTCAATCTTTCTTATAAAATTTTGTTTATTTTACACAATTGATACTATTATCTCGATTTACATATCTATATTGAAATTTTAACAATGATTTCTTTTATTCTCTTGGATTCAAGAAGTGCTACGATCATTTGGATTGTGATAAATACAGGCTTACTCTCTCTTTTTCTAATTTTTTCCTTTGATTTATCTTTTGGTTTATACTAAAATATTCCTACGGCAATTTTATAAAAATGGTGTAAAAGCCAGAAAATTCGGCGCCGTCTCTGCTCTGGTAATCATTTTTTTCGTGGTTATTTTCTTTAAATTTAAATCATATTGTCATCGGGGAAAACATCACGGATATTTTTTTATACAATTGTTTTACTTTATAAAGCATTTACTTAGTAAAACTTTTTTTCGGATAACGGAAATTCGTATCTTTCCAATGGATGTTCCGACGACATGCTCTAAGGAGGTCTGTCATGGAAGCTGCAGTAAAAATAGAAAAAAGTAACGTGCCTGTACCAGAGCCGAAAAAGAAACACCCGCGCGGCCTTTATCTGCTCTTTTTCACAGAGATGTGGGAGCGGTTCAGTTACTATGGCATGAGGGGGATTCTCGCCCTTTATCTGGCCGCCTCTTACCTGAGCGGAGGCCTGGGTTATGATCAGGGGACGGCTTCTCTGATTTTCGGTTTTTATACCGGTGCTTGTTACTTTACACCGTTGGCCGGTGGTTATCTGACCGACCGCTTTCTCGGACGGCGGTGGGCGATTACTCTCGGCGGGGTCACCATGGCGCTGGGAAACTTCATTTTATTTGCCGAACACAGTCGGTGGGGATTGTATTTGGGGCTTGCCCTTTTGGTGTTCGGTAACGGATTTTTCAAGCCGAACGTGTCAACTTTGGTCGGCGAGCTCTATGAAAAAGATGATAAACGGAGAGATGCTGCGTTTACGATCTTTTATATGGGGATCAACCTCGGTGCCTTTCTGGCTCCGCTGGTCGTCGGGCTGGTCGGCGACTACTTCAGCACGAATGTGAATGGAGTCATTCAACACGGCTATCGTTATGGGTTCCTGGCTTCTTCCATCGGGATGATTATCGGGCAAGTGCTGTTTAATGCGCTGTCCAACCGTTTCCTCGGTGAGATTGGAAAAAAACCGGTTGGCAAAATGGCGCCGTCCAAGCAGATGCCGGCGGTGGATAAAAAAACGCCGCTGACGAAACAGGAAAAACGGCGAACCCTAGCGATTATTATTTTAACTTGCTTCGTTGTTTTCTTCTGGGCCGGATTTGAGCAAGCGGGTACATCGTTAACTTTCTATACCCAGACTTTTGTGAACCGGAATGTTTTCGGCTGGGAAGTTCCGACGGAAATGTTCCAGTCGATTAATCCCGCTTTTATCATCATCCTTGCCCCTCTGATTGCCAAGCTGTGGTCTGCCTTGTCCAAGCGGGAAAAAGGTGACTGGCCAACCCCGGTCAAAATGGGATTGGGAATGATCCTGCTCGGAATCGGATATATGGTGTTGTTGACAGCAGTGATGCAAACCGGCGGTGATGCGCATCATGTCACCGTGAAAGCCAATATTCTCTTTATCATTTTCACTTACTTCTTCCACACGGTCGGGGAATTGTTCCTGTCGCCGATCGGCTTGTCGATGGTGAGTGAAATTGCACCGATCAAATACGCATCCCTGTTGATGGGAGTATGGCTGGCCAGCACCGGTATTGCGGACATTCTTGCCGGACAGTTGGCTGCCTTCACCGAGACGATGGGTTACTTCCAGATATTCGGTGCGATCGGTGCCCTCTCGATTATCTTCGGGATTATCCTTTTGGCGCTTTCGAAAAAAATTGCCAAACTGATGGCCTGACGAAAACATTTTTGGCCTCTATCCAAAAAAAACGGGTAGAGGTTTTTTTCTGCTTTTCGGTCATACTATAAGTGGTTATCGTTTCCAACCGCGGCTAATTAGACTATAATGTTTATACATCGGCCCATTTAAAAAGGAGAGGTGTCAACGTGTCGACAATCCAATTTGAAACCGTTTCAATCGGCGACGTGCGCGTTCACGTCTGCTCGAGCGAAAAATTTAAGACGACGGCGTTGCTGGCGTTTATCGCTCAGGAATTAAAGCCGGAATATGTGACGAAAACAGCACTTTTGCCGAGTGTGCTTCAGCGGGGAACAGCTTCTTACCCCACGACGATCGAATTGAGGAGAAAACTGGATTCTTTTTACGGTGCGACACTGTTTGGTGATGTGTTCAAACGGGGGGAGCGCCATCTCATCCAGATCGGGATGGAAATTGCCAACGAACGGTATCTCAGCGAGAAAAAATCCCTGTTGGATGAAGGAATTAATCTTTTTAGTGAAGCCTTGTTTTCACCGCACTTGGAACAGGGAGGCTTTAAAGCTTCCTATGTGGAGGCGGAAAAGAAAAATTTGAAACAGAAAATTGAAAGCCTTCAAGATGACAAGATCCGATATGCCTCCCAGCGCATGGTGGAAGAGATGTGCAAAGGTGAGCCATACGCGCTGTTCAACCATGGCCGGATCGAGGATTTGCCGCAGATTGACGCGCAGAATCTCTATACATATTACCAGGAAGTGATTCAAACCTGCCCAATCGATATTTATTGCGTCGGCAATGTCTCTGCGGACGATGTGGTAAAACGTTTGGAGAGAAATATTGGCGATTCACTTCGGCAGAGGCGGAAAACGCTTGCTGTGCCTTCAGCGGTTCACTCCGCAGCGCGCAAGGAAAAAACAGTCATTGACCGCCTCAATGTGAAGCAGGGAAAACTCAATCTGGGATGCCGAACCAACGTGACCATCCAGGATGATGATTATCCCGCTTTGATGATGTACAACGGCATTTTCGGCGGGTTTCCCCACTCGAAATTGTTTTTGAACGTGCGCGAAAAAGCAAGTCTCGCTTATTACTGTTCATCCAGGCTGGAAAGCCACAAAGGGTTGCTCATCATCCAGTCGGGGATCGAAATTTCCAACTTTGAAAAAGCGGTGGATATCATCAAGAAACAGTTGGCGGCCATGCAGCAGGGAGATATCAGTGACAAGGAATTGGATCAGACCAAGGCGACGCTTTCCAATCAGCTGAAAGAACAGCAGGATCGTTCGTTTGAACTGATTCATTTCCATTTTAATCAGTCGGTATTGAGCGGAAGGGAAAGAACGCTGGAAGCGTTGCTTCATGATCTTGAGCAGGTGCGCAAAGAGGATATTACGCGGGTTGCCGAAAAAATTCAGCTTGAAACCATTTACTTCTTGCGCGACCAGGAGGGAAACGCGAATGCAAAAAATTGAGCACCGGCAGATTGAAGAAACCTTGTATTACGAAAAACTGCCCAACGGGCTGCAGGTATATCTGTTGCCAAAGCCCGGCTTTAACAAGACCTATGCGACCTTTACCACCCGATACGGCTCGATTGACAACACCTTTCAGGTTCAGGGGCAAGAAAAGATGTCTGTCCCGGACGGAATCGCTCACTTCTTGGAACACAAGATGTTTGAGCAGCCTTCAGGGGAAGATGTGTTTCAGGAGTTTTCCCGCCAGGGAGCTTCAGCCAATGCGTTTACGAGTTTTACTCGTACGGCATACCTGTTTTCCTGCACGGACCAGGTGCAAAAGAACTTGACGACCCTGCTCGATTTTGTGCAAAGTCCCTACTTTACGGATCAAAATGTGGAAAAGGAAAAAGGGATTATCGGCCAGGAAATCCGAATGTATGACGACAATCCCGACTGGCGCTCCTATTTTGGCTTGATTGAAGCGATGTATCAACAACATCCGGTTAAAATTGATATCGCCGGCACCATCGAGTCGATTTCCAAAATTACAAAAGAGTTGCTTTACACCTGTTACCAAACATTTTATCATCCGAGCAATATGCTTCTGTTCCTGGTTGGGCCGGTCGACCCTGAGGCGACGATAGAACTGATCCGCGAAAATCAGTCGGCCAAAACGTTTGATGAGATCAAGGAGATTCACCGCTTTTTCCCGGATGAACCTGATCAGGTGGCGGAAAAAGTGAAGGAAATGGAACTGAGTGTAGGGATATCCAAATGTTTGTTTGGCTTTAAGGAAGGGAAAGATGCTGTCAACCTGACGGGGGAAGCCCTGATGAAACAGGAGCTGGCCACCCAGATCGTCCTGGAGGCGCTCATCGGCTCCTCTTCCGAGCTTTACCAGTCCCTGTATGATGACGGCTTGATCGATGACAGCTTTGGCTGTGATTATTCGCTGGATCGCGGTTACGGATTTTCCATGATCGGCGGGGATACTTTTGATCCGGATCAGCTGTTGCAAAGAATTCGCGATGAACTGCCGAAACGGGTGGAACAGGGGATATCTCCCGAAACCTTTGAACGGATTCGCAAAAAAAAGATCGGGGCCAATTTGCGTTTCCTCAACTCGCCGGAGTGGATTGCCAATCAGTTTACCAACTATCGCTTTAACGATGCGGATTTGTTCAAAATCATACCCGTGCTGGAAAGTCTCAGCGTAGACGATATAAACCGGCGCATGCAACAGCATATTGATTGGAATCGTTTTGCTGTTTCGATTGTGCGCCCTCATTCATGATGGCTGAAAAGATGCAATTGATCGTACATGCGGGGATGAGAGCCCCGACATAAACATTGACTGAAAAATGCGTCCGATTGGGCGCATTTTTGTTGGAGGGAGATCGAGTGAAACCATTGCATGGTGAAATCGCCTGGATCACAGGGGGGAGCGGCGGAATCGGAAAAGCGGCGGCAGTCGAATTGGCCGCAGCCGGAGCAGATGTGATAATTGGGTATCATTCAGCGGAAACGGTCGCCAGGCAGACAGAGCAGATTTGTCGCCGGTTCGGAGTGCGGGCGCTGGCTGTGCCGGTCGATGTGAGAAACAGGGAGTCCGTATCTGCGGCTTACCGGGAAATCACCCATCATTTTGGCAATCCGACGATTTTAATCCATGCTGCGGGAAACAGCGTGGCGGGGTTGATTCAAGACATGACGGAAAAGGATTACGACCAGGTGATGGATACACATGTACGCGGCGCATTTTCCTTGGTTCAAGCCGTTCTCCCGGCCATGATTCAACAGCAAAAAGGGCGGATTGTGCTGGTTTCTTCCATTTGGGGGCAAACAGGTGGGGCGTGTGAAGTGCTTTATTCGGCGGCAAAAGGGGCACAGATCAGCATGGCCAAAGCGCTGGCGAAAGAGTTGGCCCCTTCCGGAATTACAGTAAATGCAATCGCCCCGGGAGCAATACAGACCGCGATGTTGGAGAGGCAGCTGACCAGGGAAGAACGAAGCAGCCTTGCGGAAGAGATACCGGCTGGGAGGCTGGGGCTGCCGGAAGAGGTGGCCTCCTTGATCCGTTATGTTTGTTTGCCGGAGGCGGCCTACGTCACAGGTCAAGTTCTGGCGGTCAACGGTGGCTGGTATACCTGAAATGAACTTCCAATACATAAAATAAGGGAAATAAACTCATATTACCTCCTAGGAACGTTGAACAGCATCTAAGGAGGAAATGCAAAATGTCTGTGTTGGATAATTTTCAGGAGTGGAAAAACTTTCTTGCCGAGCGCGTGGACCAAGCGAAAGGAATGGGCATGGATGCCAACACCATCTCTGACCTGGCCTATCAGCTCGGTGATTACCTGGCCAAGGATATTGATCCGCAAAATGACCAGGAACGCTTGTTAAAAGACCTCTGGAGCGTCGCGGACGAAAATGAACAGCGCGTGATGGCAGGTTTGATGGTGAAATTAGTTGACGATGGAAAAAAATAACGGTATGTAGTTCGCGAATTAAAACACCCGATATTTTTGGGTGTTTTAATTTGTTCTTAAATTGTTTTATTTGATTTGCATCTTTCTCCCGACTTTGCTGATGTGCTATACTAAAAAACATAATAAACCCCTATATATCGGGTAAAGGGTGTGGTTATGTGAAAAACCACGAGTGGTATCTGGAGTATGAAATTCACAAAAATCGTCCGGGTTTACTTGGTGATATCGCCTCATTACTGGGGATGCTTTCCATTAATATATTGACAATTAATGGTGTTGAAAATAACCGTCGCGGAATGCTGCTGAAGACGGAAGATCATCAAAAAATTGATGCACTGGCTCAAATATTGAAACGCGTTGACAATATCACCATCACTGCTCTGAGACCACCGAAATTAATGGACCGGATGGCGGTACGACATGGACGTTACCTCGATCGCTGTCTGGAAGACAAGCGTACATACCGCTTTACAAGAGAAGAATTGGGGTTATTGGTCGATTTTATGGCTGAATTATTCAAAAAAGAAGGACATCAGTTGATCGGTGTCCGGGGAATGCCTCGCGTCGGAAAAACGGAATCGGTCGTGGCCGCCAGTGTTTGTGCGAATAAACGCTGGACGTTTGTTTCATCCACGTTGTTAAAACAGACGATTCGCAGCCAATTGGCACAGGATGAGTTATCGGAGCAGCATGTTTACATTATCGACGGGATTGTTTCCACGTTGCGGGCGACTGAGCGGCACGACATGCTGGTGCGGGAAATCCTGCGCATGCCGGCGACCAAAGTGATCGAACATCCTGATGTGTTTGTGAAAGAGACAGAATATACAATGGATGATTTCGATTATATTATCGAGCTCAGGAATTTTCCTGATGAGGAAATCACATACGATATGCTGGAAACCGGCTTTAACGAGTTTTGAGTTTTTTGCAGTTTTTTAGTTTTTTGCTTGGGAGGGGATAGGGAAATGGCGGGGATCGGAGTTTATTTAAGACGTGTGAGAGAACAAAACGGGTATACGCTTGAACAAATGAAGCAGGTGACCAATATTCACCTGGAATACCTGCAAGCGATCGAAAATGAACAATTTGAACTTCTGCCCAGTCCGTTTTATGCCAAAGCTTTTTTGCGGACATATGCCAAGAGTTTGGGTGTGGACGCGCGGCCTTTGTTGGAAAGGTTTGAGCGGCAGGTGCAATCGCCTGGGATTTCGGAAACAGCCAGATCTGCCGGACCATCTCAGCATTTGACTCCCGGTGTTTCGGATTATTTGCCCGAGCCTTCATTTAACGGTCAAACCGGAAGAGTCGCCTTGCCAGCCGAACAGCAGCTGAGATTGCCGCAGCCGGTGACGAACAGGGCATCCTCCGGATTGCAAGGAGAAGGAGGAGCGAACTATCCGGTGCCATTGGCTCCCGTAAATTCCCAAAATTTGTCGCTGCCGCCGTTTCAGGCGAAAGCGGTTGAGCAAACGACGTTTGTTCCGCGACGCATTGCTTTGGAAAGCAAACAAAAAAGCAAAGAAGCATTGAAAAATGGAAAAAAATCATCTAAGCTTACTGTGGCGGTGGCCATTGGTGCGCTTCTTTTGATCGGGGCGGGAGCGTACTACTACTGGGGAAACAGCCATCCATCCTCGCACGCCGGTTATACTTCACCCAGAACGCAGCAAAGTCAACCGGCCCCAATTGGGAATGCCAATGCTTTGGCTGCGAACAACCCGATCCTGCAAGAAGGAGAAATATCGGATAACCCGTATGAAGGACAATTATACACGATTTCGAATGTGGACAAGCTGGAAGTCGTTTTGAAAGGGGAAAACGGTGAATCGCGGGTTATTTACGCTCCTTCCTACAATGACAGACCGGAAGAATTCACATTGAAAGTCGGACAAGAAGTGGTGTTGGATACAAAGGGGAAAGATGAAATTTGGTTTCGCCTCGGCACCCCTTCCAATGTGCAAATTTCGGTAAATGGTCAAGAAATTAATACAGATGCACAGGATACAGTCAAAAGCTATCGTGTTAAAATCAGCAAGTAAACGGCGTTTTTGTGTTGGATGAGGAGGGTTTTGGTTGTCCGTTGAGATTGGAAAGAGGTTGAGATATGCACGCGAATCGTTGAGGCTTACCTTGGACGATATTGAAGCGCGCACTCGAATCCAAAAAAAGTATTTAGCCGCGATCGAGACCGGGCGATTTGATCTTTTGCCGGGGCAGATCTATGTTCGTTCATATGTTCGCAGTTATGCGATCGCGGTGGGAGAAAATCCCGGAGCCTTGCTTGCTTTACTCCAGAATCAGGCGAACCGGAACGCCCTGACTGCAAACAATGCCAGCCGCAGTCGCCTTTCTCTTCCCTCCGCCGGGCCGACAGGGTACGGGAACGATGAGCCGGAGATGACTTACGCGCCCCAAGAGGAAAGGGGGTTATCCGGAAGCCGTGTCCGTGAGACGGAGGAGCGTGCCTATCGTTCGCGGTCAGAGCGATTCAGACAGACGAATGCCTATCGGGCGGCGGAAGAATACGAAACCGGCATGACGGAGCCGGATGAAACAGCTGACCTTGGCCCGAAAAGGAGGAGTCCTTCTTCGAGAAAGTCTGCTCTTCCGGATTCCGGGGAACTTGGTATTCCTGCCAAAAATGACCCGCCTGTACTTACCCGCCGCAGTTCACGGAGTGAGCATAGAAATTCGGATAAGAAAAAAGGATTCACCTTTGGGAAGCTTTACACCATTCTGCTGATCATCGGGGCGATCCTACTCGTGATTGCCGCCGTAGCATTCATGTGGTTTCGCATGGAAAATGCTTCTGATGCCAAGCCTGACATGGAAACGGTGCAAGCGAAAATCGAGGGGAAACATGAGGCCGGGGATCGTCAACCGATTCTGTCGCCTCTCAATTCCTCCACATATGGCACCGATCGTTATGAACTTGTAAATGCCGACAAGCTCCAATTAAAGATCAAATGGTTAAAAGGGAGCGGAAGCGGCTATGAGGTCAGACAACAGGAGATAGGCTCACCGGTTGCTGCGGGAGAGGTAAACCCTGACAGACCGGATTTTTCCCAGTCTTTTTCGACTGGGATTTGGCTGAAATTATTTAAACCTAATAATATTTCTGTTACCATTAATAATTTCCCTGTAAAAACCGATGTTTACACTGATGAAAAGGATATTTATATTTCTTTTGTTCAGTAAAGCTCTCTTTTTGGAGAGCTTTTTTTGACACAGAAGAATCAGCGTGGTATGCTTGAATCGAATTGTGTTTATAGAAGTGCGCCGTCGAAATAGTTCGTGTTTTTATGCTGAGTTGCGAGAGAATGCTGGATTGGTTCTTGCTTTTGTCAAGGTACCTCTGTTAGTCTGAAAAATATGGATTCCCCATAATATCATAAATTGTTGCGAAGACGGTGCATGTTTTTTTGCTGGTAAATCATGTGAGAAAAAAGGATTATGCCAGCCAATTGTAAAAAAACGAATAGCAAATAAATGGAGATTTACAATTTTATAAGGTTGCCGAACCAACAGCCAGGTGCAAAAAAGCGATGGTTCAACAACCTTTCAGGAGGTGGCTGGGGTGTCTGTCGAAATTGGTTCGTATCTTCGACAAGCCCGAGAAGCGATTGGACTGTCCCTCGACCAACTACAAGAAAAAACGAAAATTCAAAAATCATTTCTGATTGCGATTGAGAATGGAGAGTTTGATAAATTACCGAGTCCATTTTACGTTCGAACCTATCTTCGCTCTTATGCCAACTGCGTCAAAGTAGAGCCACATCATATCTTGCGCCATTACCGGAAAATAGAACAGGCAGAGCGTTTTACCGGTGTACATAAGGCAGTAACTGAAAAGGATTTGTCCCAGACACAAACCTTTCCGTTTCCCCCGCTCGGGCAAACGGGGAAAATACCGGTTGTGTCAGGCGGGACAGGCCCTCAAGGCGTTGTGTCTCAAGAGACGATGCTTCGCAAACCTTTAAACCAAAAATCCGGGCAGCGGATCGATACAAAGACGGCATTGACGGCTCCGAAAACGGATAATGACAGTGCGCGGCGCAATCGGGAACTGGCGAGGCGCGATGTTGGATATATGCGTTCCAATACCACCATGATGCGGGCGGTCTTGCCCAACCAGCAACAGCAGTCTGATACAAGACCGAATCAAACGGCCGCGGCAGCTCAACAATCAAATCAGGAACAGCTGAATAAAGAAATGCCTTTTCCTGTACCCGCAAAGCGAACACGGGAATTGCCGGTACAATCGAATATCCCAAAACGGGGAATCACCGGACCGCAACCCACAGGGCGTACCGGTTCGGGACCGTTATCCCGGGTTTCAAAAACGAAAACGGGCTTGACCTCCGTGTCCCTTCCACCTGTTCCGGCAAAAGAAATCAGTGCCAGTATGGAAGCGGCACCCGAACAACAAGCGACACAGTTGCAACGTTTAAGCAGAAGCGCCGTCAAAAATCGAAAATCGGCGAAGAAATTTGCTTTTAATTGGCCGATCAAGCGCTCGGTGGCCATTGCGATCGCCGGATTAGTGCTGTGCATTCCGGTGGCATGGGCCGTTGTTTCCTATATGAATAATGGGAATGAAGCGCCGGATGAATCGGCGCCAAAGACTCAAACCGTATCATCAAATCAGGGAACCCTGCCGGCAAATCCTGAACCAATGGCATCTCCGACAGGGAAATTGATGTTGATGCAACAAGGAAACAATGTGAATAACTATCGCTGGAGCGGCGAAGAAAAAGTGAATCTCGTGATCAAAGCCGTTTCGGGGAAATGCTTGATCCAGTTGACAGACAATCTGCCAAGCGCGACCGGCAGTGTGAATAAATTTGCCGACGTGACGATCAAGCAAGGGGAGTCCTGGACGTATAACTACGATTTCAGCCACGGGCCGGATTTGTATATCGGCTTGAAACCGTCAGATGGTGTAGTTGTGACCGTAAATGGAAAAGCGGTCAATTCGTCAAGATATGTTCACATTAAATATGTGCAATAACCATTATCCTCTTGAGAAAGCAAGCCCTGTTTCGTTTAGGGCTTGCTTTTTTGACGGATCTTTTGTTTGTGGGCTATACTGAAGAAGTTGGGCCACTGAACACAATCACGGGAGGTACATGATTGCGATGGCCAATCCCTTTGAACAATTAAAAGAAACAAGAGAACAGCTAGAGATGAGTGTCTCGGAAGCGGCCGACCGGGCCGGTCTGGAGCCTGATTACATCGAAGCCTTAGAAAGGGCGGACTTTTCAGCTTTGCCTGACCCTTTGTATGTCAGAGGATTTATCCGATCCTACGCCAAAGTGCTGGGAATCGACCCTAATCCCCTTTTACGCTACTATCGGACGACAGTGGTCGAGGATGCGGCGGTGAATGAGTCTTTGCCGGTGCCAGCTTCTGAGGAGGAAAACGCTTCTCTTTCCAGAGCGAAAAGCAGAAAAGTCAAACGCCGAAAAAAAGCGGATTGGGAACGGGTCAAAATTGTTTTGCTGAACGAAATTGAAGTATTGAATAAAAAATTGAAATGGATCTTAATCAGTTCGATTGCCGTCTTGCTCGTGGCGGCCGGCGTGATCGTTTGGTTGATTTTCGGAATGAATAAGCCGCAGGTGAACGCTGTGAAAAGCATAACCCCTGCTCAATCCTCCGAGGAAAGCGATGGCACGGTCGCTCCCGTTTCCGCGAAAAGGCCGGTAGTGACTATTTTGGAGTCGGCGGAAACTGGATCAAAATACGGTGACGTATACGGAATTTCCAATGCCGATCAGGTTGAATTAACCATTGCTGCCCAAGAGCCGACGGATATTCGAGCCCGATCCGGCGGACCGAACGGAGATTTGATCGCCGACAAAGAATTGGCTGCCGGACAAACGGTGACGTTTACAGACAAGGAATGGATATCGCTCAGGATTGATCATCCGGACCGGGTCCAGCTCCATGCCAATGGCGTCTTGATCGATACTTCGGCTCAAAAGGCAGTCTCTTTGTTCCAATTTAAACGGGTTGAGTCTGACGGCCAACAGTCTCAAAATGAATAAAAAAGGAGAAAATGGAACAGAGAGGAAATGATCACCTCTCTGTTCTTTTTTGACATGCGAGAAGTGCATGGTTTATACTTACGGAAGAATTAGACTGGGTCTTTCCTGCCTTGGAGGAAGTACGTTGACAAAAAATAAGCAAATGAGTTCTAACCAAAACAGCTTAAATCTTGTAAGATGGTCTTACGAGCCAACAAGTATGGTTCACTTCCAAATGATCATGGCAGGGGAAGAAACTGCCAAGGAGAAATCAGTTCATGCCAGGAGGGTTGGTTGTAGTGAACCTGGCCAACAAAATTACATTAGCCCGCATTTTCCTCGTGCCGGTTGTGATGATTTTTTTGCTCGTGCGGTTTGATATCGGGCAAATTCAAATGGGTTCAGTCGTTCTAAAAATGAATGAAATGATTGCGACACTGATCTTCATATTGGCGGCGGTCACCGATGGACTGGATGGTTACATCGCCCGAAAAAACAAAATGGTGACCAATTTGGGGAAGTTTTTGGATCCGCTGGCGGATAAATTGTTGATTACGGCGGCACTCGTTTCCTTGGTCGAGATGCAGCGCCTGGATGCTTGGATTGCCATCGTCATTATCAGCCGTGAATTCGCCGTAACAGGTCTTCGGTTGATCGCAGCGGCTGAAGGATATATCATTGCGGCCAGCCCGCTTGGCAAGCTGAAAACGATCATTCAAATCGTGGCCATTGTTTCCTTGATGTTGAATAACGTTCCTTTTTCAACGATTTCATTTCCGTTTTCACTCGTGGCTACCTGGCTGGCAGTGCTGATTACGATTATTTCCGGGCTTGATTACTTCTATAAAAATAGAAAAATTGTTACCCTTACTAAGACACAGTAAAGGGACGGTTTACAGGGAAAGGATCGATTTGATGCAAGCGGAGATTATTACGGTTGGAACAGAGCTTCTTCTCGGCGAAACAGTCGATTTACACTCCTCGTTTTTATCCCGCGAATGCGTGTCGCTTGGAATCGAGGTGATCTTGCATACGTCAGTCGGTGATGATGCGAATAGGCTTCTGGAGGTTCTCCGTTCCGCTCATGCCCGTTCCAAGCTTGTCTTTCTCTGCGGCGGACTCGGGCCGACAATGGATGATTTGACCAAAGAGACGCTGGCAGAGTTCATCGGGGTCAACCTGGTGCAGGACCCTGAAGTAACCGGGCGGTTAGAGCGTTATTTCTCGAACCGGGGCCGGTCGATGCCCGCAAACAATTATAAACAAACGTTTGTTTTTCCGGGTGGAACCGTCTTTCAAAATGATCATGGCACCGCTCCAGGGCTGGCTGTTTCCCATCACGATGTTACCTATGTTTTGCTTCCTGGCCCTCCAAATGAACTCATCCCCATGTTTGAAAAGAGCGTGCGCCCCTTCTTGCTTCAGCAATTTTATGGAAAACAGGCGATTGTTTCGCAACCTCTCTCGTTTTTCGGCATCGGTGAATCCTTATTGGAAGAAAAAATAAAGGATTTGATCCAGCAATACGGAAATCCGGTCATAGCCACTTACGCCAAAGAGGCCGGAGTTGTGTTGAGGTTAACGAGCAAGGCAAAGGATGAACGATCAGCCAGGGCGTTGATTGAGCCGGTAAAAAAAGAAATTTTGGCGAGAGTCGGCGATTTTTGCTTCAGCGAGGAAGACCGGTCGCTTGAGGAAGTTCTGGTTTCCTCTCTCGCTGCGCAAGGCAGGACGGTTTCCGTGGCGGAAAGCTGCACAGGCGGATTGCTTTCTGAACTGCTCACCTCTGTTCCCGGCAGCAGCGAGGTGTTCCGCGGCGGTTTTGTCTCCTATTCTGCCGAAAGTAAAAACCAGATTGTGCAAGTCCCGGCGGATGTGTTGGAAAAGCACGGGACGGTCAGTTTTCAGGTCGCCGAAATTCTGGCGGAAAATACCCGCCGGCAGTTCGGAACCGATTTTGCGTTATCGATTACCGGTGTAGCCGGTCCGGCCTCAGTTGAAAACAAACCGGTAGGCCTCGTTTATATTGGATTGAAGGAGGCAGGATCGCCTGCCCGCGTGTACTGTTACAGGCTTCGGGGTACGCGCCGGCGCATTCGGCTGTTGGCTGCCAAACATGCCTGCTTCATCCTTCAGCAACGTTTAAAGAAAGGTGAAACAACAAGATGAATCGTTTTGATCAGTTTCAATTAAGCCAAGAAATTTTACGCGGAATCCAAGATTTGGGCTTTGAAGAGCCCTCTCCGATTCAAGCGGAGTGCATTCCCGCCGTTTTGCGGGGGGAAGATGTCATCGGTCAGGCACAAACCGGCACTGGAAAAACGGCCGCATTCGGGATTCCGGTTTTGGAGCGCATCAATCCTGCTGAACGGGTGATTCAGAGTGTGATTCTGGCTCCAACCCGTGAGTTGGCGATCCAGGTATCGGAAGAATTGAGAAGAATCGGCCGTCCCAAACGGGTGAAGACGCTGCCGATTTATGGAGGACAGTCGATCGGTCGGCAGATTAAGGCTTTGCAACAAGGAGTCCATGTGGTCATCGGTACGCCCGGGCGTTTATTGGATCATTTGCGCCGTGGCACCATCAATACGGAACAAGTGGAGATGGTTGTCCTGGACGAAGCGGATGAAATGCTCGACATGGGCTTTATCGATGATATCGAAAATGTGTTCCGCTTTTTGCCGAAAAACCGTCAGCTTCTGCTCTTCTCGGCCACAATGCCGCCGACGATCCGGCAACTGGCCAACAAATACATGCGTAAGCCGCGCTACATCACGGTCAACCGGGGTGAGGTGACGGTTCCGGTCATTAAGCAATATTATTATCGCGTTTTGGAAAATACCAAGGTTGAGGCGCTGTGCCGGATTTTGGACAGCGAAGAAGTCGACTTGTCGATCATTTTCTGCCGCACCAAAAAGGGTGTGGACGAATTGACGGAGTCGCTGCAAGCCAGAGGTTACCTCGCCGGCGGCCTGCACGGGGATTTGGCGCAACAGCAGCGGGATCGTGTGATGAATGCTTTTCGCGGCGGAGAGATCGAACTTTTGGTGGCGACTGATGTCGCGGCTCGGGGAATTGATGTGGGAAGCGTCTCCCATGTCATCAACTATGATATTCCGCAAGATGTGGAAAGTTATGTCCATCGGATCGGGCGAACCGGCCGTGCGGGGAGAAACGGGGTGGCCCTCACGCTGGTGACACCGAGGGAAATGAAGCAACTCAGAACGATTGAAGAGGAAACAGGTGCCCGGCTCAAAGCGCGCGAACTGCCGACATTGGAAGAAGTAGCCGCCAAACAGCAAGCCTCGTGGATCGCCCAAATCGAAGAGATTATCCAATCCGATGCCGATCTTACGCTGTTCGATGAATTGGTGGATCAGCTCAGCGGCAAGTTTTCGGCGGAAAAGGTGGCAGAGGCTGCATTATATTTGGCTTTCTCCGATCGTTTTGTCAAAAATATCGACACCACCTATAACTTTGGAGAAACGGGAGCTGCGCCGGGCATGGTCCGCTTTTTCATCAATGTCGGTCGCAATGCGAATCTGCGCCCGCAGGAATTGGCCAAGGCCATCTCGGAACACGCCGGGATCGCTTTGCGCCAAGTGGGCAAAATCAATATTTATGACCGTTTCTCTTTTGTCGAGGTACCGGAAGATGTCGCGCCATTTGTATACGAAGCGCTCAGACAGTCCAAAATCAATGGTGCCCGGGTGAACATGGAGCCTGCTCGCCCGCGAAAATAAAGTTTTTTAAGAGGCCAGGTATCGAAAACGGATGCCTGGCTTTTTATGGATAACCGGCGGTACTGATGAGTGCGGAGATGCCAAGGGCTCATTTTACAAGAGAATCCCGGCTGAAGACAAAATGGAGCCTCTGCAGGACGTTTCCGCCAGCAATCGCGGCTTGCGCCCGCAGCTGAACTGCATCCGAGCAGATTGCCAGGCGCCATGAGGAAACGGGGGTTGATTTGCTGCCCGGGTTAGGCCGCAATCGGAGGAAATGGGGCGGTTCGCCAATGACGCGATGCCGCGGGGAAAGGAAGCGAACCGGAAGAACGGAAAACATAAAATGGAGCCGGAGGATTTCTTCCGGCTCGTTTGTTTTTCGCGGCAACTCAATCGGGAATGCCCAGCGCGATTTTGGCATAGCGGGACATGCGGCTTTTATCCCAGGGCGGATTCCAGACGATGTCCACTTCCACCTCTTTCACGCCGTCCACCTGTTTCACTGCTTCAGTTACCTGCTCGTTGATGGTTCCTGCCAGCGGGCAACCGATTGCCGTCAGGGTCATCGTGATCTTGACATTCCCTTCATCATCAATCTCCACATTATAGACAAGACCTAAGTTAACGATGTCGATATTTAACTCAGGGTCATTTACTTCTTCCAATTTTTCCATTATCTGCTCTTTGAGAGCTTCTTTGTCCATTGGGCGCTCCTCCTTTTTCTCTTCTTCAAGTAGTAATGTACCACAATATTTCCGATCTCACACTACAGAAAACGTTTATGCCTTCCCATTGCTGGTCCGGCCTGCATCTTTCACCGAAAATCGAATAAATGTTCGTAAATGATCTTGGCAGGAGAGAAAAAACAGGGTATGATGTTGATATGTGATTAATGGGATAGAGGGGGAACATGAATGTCAGATCGTCGTCAGGCGTTGGAAATGGCATTGAGGCAGATAGAGAAGCAATTCGGCAAAGGTTCGATCATGCGGATGGGAGAAGAAGTCACCCCGCAGGTGGAAACCGTTTCTTCCGGAGCATTGGCTTTGGATATCGCGCTGGGGATCGGCGGCTTTCCGCGAGGACGCATTATTGAAGTGTACGGTCCTGAATCCTCGGGGAAAACGACGGTCGCATTGCATGCGATTGCCGAGGTGCAAAAATTGGGCGGGACGGCAGCTTTTATCGATGCCGAGCATGCGCTGGACCCGATTTATGCGCAAAAACTTGGCGTCGATATTTCCGAGCTCCTGTTGTCCCAGCCGGATACGGGAGAACAGGCGCTGGAGATCGCAGAAGCGTTGGTGCGCAGCGGAGCGGTTGACATTATCGTCATCGATTCGGTTGCGGCATTGGTTCCAAAAGCGGAGATCGAAGGGGAGATGGGCGATTCACACGTAGGGCTGCAGGCGCGTCTCATGTCCCAGGCGCTGCGGAAGTTGTCCGGAGCGATCAACAAATCGAAAACGGTCGCCATCTTTATTAACCAAATTCGCGAGAAAGTCGGCGTCATGTTTGGAAATCCGGAAACGACTCCGGGTGGGCGCGCACTGAAGTTTTATTCCAGCGTGCGTCTGGAAGTTCGCCGTCAGGAGTCGATCAAACAAGGAAATGACATGGTTGGAAACCGCACGAAGATCAAAGTGGTGAAAAACAAGGTCGCACCGCCTTTTAAACAAGCGGATGTCGATATTATGTTTGGCGAAGGCATTTCCAAAGAGGGAAGCGTGCTCGACATCGGCGCGGAACTGGATATTATCAACAAGAGCGGCGCTTGGTATTCGTTTGAAGGGGACCGTCTCGGTCAGGGGCGGGAGAACGCCAAGCAGTTCCTGAAAGAACATCCGGAACTCTGTCTGAAAATCGAAAACCGCATTCGCACCCACTTTGATTTGCCTCTGATCAAAGAGCCGGTCGCAGAAACCGAAACCAAAGAAGAGAAAAAAGGGAAAAAGGCAAAAGACAAAAGCAAACCGGAAGAATCTCTCGATTTGGCTTGATCTTTAAGCCGGAGCAGAATGGATGAAGGGAACGATGAACAGAATCACCCGTATTGAAAAACAATCGGCTCGTTCCAAACGCTACCAGATCGAAGTGGATGGGGAACCCTTTTGCTCCATCCATGAGGATGTTTTGGTTCGTTTCCGGTTACATAAAGGGATGGAAATGGATCGGCATCAGTTGGAAGAAATTCTGGCTGCGGAGGAATATAACAAGGTCAGGATGGCAGCTTTGCGCTTTCTTTCGTATAAGCCGCGAACAGCCTGTGAATTAAGGCAGCAGTTGGAACGAAAAGATTTTTCCGCAAAGATGATCTGTCAGGTGATCGCCGAGATGGAAAAATCGGGCTATCTCGACGATCGCCAATTTGCGCGGCAATGGGTGAATGAGCGGATGCATGGCAAGGGATATGGCAGCCGCAGATTGAAACAGGAATTGATGAGAAAAGGAATCGATTTATCTTTGATCGATGAAGCCCTGACAGAGGTGGACCAGGACAAAGAGCGCCAGTTGGCAATGCAGGTTGCCGAAAGGCGCTATCTTCGTATTGGCCGTGAACCCTGGCCCACCGTCGAGCGGCGCCTGGGGCAGTACCTGCTGCGTCAAGGTTATTCGATGGGAGTGGTTCGGTTGGTGCTGAACCAGTTACGCACGCGGTACGAAGAGGAAAAGGAGCATTGGTGATGCGGATTTTATATATGACGGATACCCACATTCGCGGGACTTCACCGCGCAGCCGAACCGATCAGTTTGAGCAAACCATCAGGCTTAAGCTGGAAGAGGTCATTCAAATAGCCGAACGGGAGCAAGTGGATTTCATTTTGCACGGTGGCGACGTATTTGACCGGCCCAATCTCTCGCCGGCAGTCGTTCGTGAGTTTGCCCGTCTTTTCCGGCAGTTTCCCGCCCCTGTTTATGCCATTGCCGGCAATCATGATATCTATGGGCACAATCCCGCCACCACTCCGCGGACCATGCTGGGATTGTTGGATGCCTTTGGGGTGATCCGCCTGATCAGCGGGGATGAAAAGGTGAAACTGGAAAAAGACGGACTGGTCATCCAGCTGAGCGGGCAACCTTTTCACTATGACCTGGATAAAAGGGATCCCAAAGCGGATTACCACGTGCAAAATGAAATGGAGGCGGACTACTGCATTCACATGGTTCACGGCATGTTGGTTGACCGGGCATTGCCCGACGGAGTTCCCCATACGATGATTCACGATGCTTGGTCTGATGATGTGGATATCTTATTGACGGGGCATTATCACGCAGGATTTCCCGTGCAGCACCGTGATGGCAAATATATTGTCAATCCGGGGGCCTTGGCGCGAATCAACAATCACCCGTCCGAAATCAGGCGGATGCCGCAAGTGGTTTTGCTTGAGCTCGGGCGGGACGTTGACGTGCGGTTCATTCCCCTTACCTGCGCAAAAAGGGGAGATGAGGTGCTTGACCGCTCTTATTTGGAAAAAGCGGCTTACCGTCAGGAGCAATTAACCTCTTTTGTGCAGCAGGTTCGGTCTGCGGCTGATTTTCAGGCGATCGACGTCCTGGATATCATCGATGAGATTTCCCGCATGAACGACGTGGAGGATGAAGTGAAATTTGAGGCCCAGCGGCGGATCGCCATTGAACAGGAAGCGGGAGGAGAGAGCGGCCATTGAATTGTTTTCAAAAGCTGATCATCGAGAATTTTCAGTCCCACCACTATACCGAAATCGATTTTTCGGATGGGCTGAACGTCTTTGTCGGCCCTTCGGACAGCGGAAAAAGTGCGATCTTGAGGGCGCTTCGCTGGGTATTGTTCAATATCCCTCGCGGAAGTGAATTTATCCGTACCGGAGCAAAAGAATGCCGCGTTTCCCTCATCTTTGCCGATGGAACGGAAGTGATCAGACTGCGCAGTTCGTCGGTAAATCGCTATATCCTGAGGAAACCGGACGGGACGGAGCAGATATTTGAGGGATTCGGCAACACCGTTCCCCAGGAGGTGACCGATGTCCATCGAATCCAACCGGTCAAGCTGGATCAAAAGGAGATGTTGGTTCACTTTGGAACGCAGTTGGAAAGCCCGTTTCTCCTGTTTGAATCGAGCCAGACAAAGGCGAAGACGATCGGGCGTATCAGCGGAGCCCACCTGATTGATAACGCGCTGAAAAAAACGAACGGGGACCGGTTGGCGCTGAACAGCGAGATCAGGCGACTGGAAGAAGAGCGGGAGAAGCTGGAGGAGAAGCTGAAACCTTACGGAAACCTGGATCAGTTGGAGAGCGACCTGGAGACGGCGGAAGAAGCCTTTTATCAGGCGCGCCGCAAGCAGGAACTTCTGGAAACGTTGCGCAAGCATGTGCATGCGCTGCAAACGATTGAAAGCAGCAAACAAAAAGAAAAAGAGACGATTGCGAAACTGAAAAACCTCTCTCTCGCCGAAGCTGCGGTCGCCCGCTTGGAACAAAAAATCATCCTCGCCCGGCAATGGACAAGGCAGCAGGAAAAATGGCTGCGTGTGCAGAGGGAAATAGGGGAGAACCGGCAGCTGATTCAGGCTGCGGACCGGCTTCCCCTGGCGGAGGAGGCTTTGCGATCTTCCGAAGCCAAAAAGCAGACAGGGATGAGATTGATCCAGTTAAAGAGTAAATGGGACAACCTTCGCGAGCAGCGCAGCCATTGGGAGAAGGAGCAGAAGCGTTTGGAACAGGTTCCGGAGGCCGGCCGGTCGTATGAGGCTGCCCGCGAGAAAATGAGCCGTTTGAAAACGCTGATGCAGCTTGGCGCGAAAGTGAAAAGCCTGCAAAAGGAGATCGGCTTTCTGCGGGGGAGAGTGAGTGAACAGCAACGCCGGGCCCGGGGATTGGGGACTGTGTTGCCGCCGCTTGAGTCCAAGAGTGAACTTCTCCGAAAATTGAAAACGTTCCATCGGAACCTTACTGACGTCCGGGACAGAATCTCCAGGGGCAAACAGTATATCCATGATCAGGAGCAAACCATTATCCGGCTGACAAATGAATGGGCAGAGCTTTTAAAACAGCAGGGAACCTGTCCTACTTGCGGGTCGCCGATCAGCGGTTCGATCATTGAACATATCATGAATGAATACCAAGGAGGTTATGCGCGTGCAGCAGCTGGAAGAGAAAATCAAGCAGATTCGCATGCAACTGGAGAAGGCCAAAAGTGACCTGGTAAAAGCGGAAGCGCGTCTGGAAAATCTGGAGCGGCAGGAAGAAGAGATACTGAGGGAGACCAAGGAGCTGGGAGTAGAGCCGGATCAGCTGCAGGAAGAGATTGAGCGGCTGGAAAAGGAAATCAAAGAGGATCTGGAGAAAGCATGGAGCTACCTGCCTCAGGAGTTGAATAAGTAAAATGGGTGCGGACGCTTCACTGCATCAGCTGGAGGAAGCGCTCAGGGCGGCGAGAACGGAGCTGGTCAGCCGCAAAGCGGAGCGCGATTTGCACCTGGAAAGCTTGCGGGAAACAGAAGAGCGATGGAATGTTTGCATTCGGGAACGCGACCTTCTGGACAAGGTGAGGGTTTTATTCCAACTCTCTGCGGAACATGCCCGCATGCAGGCGAAACAGCAGTTGGAAACATTGGTGACCAATGCGCTCAAATACGTGTTTGGCCCCTCATTTCGTTTTGAAATTGAATTATCCGAGCACGGAGGGAATCCGACGGCAGACTTTTATGTTGTTTCCGAATGGGAGGGCCAGACATTTAAAAACAAGCCGCAGGATGCACGGGGCGGCGGTATTGTCGATGTCGTCTCTTTAGCTTTGCGCATCGCCCTGATCGAGACGGTAAAACCCCGTTTGGAAGGGCCGATTATTCTCGATGAACCCGGTAAGCATGTGAGTGAAGATTTTATCATTCCGATGATCGAATTTCTCAAATCGGTGGCGGAAACGTTTGGCCGGCAGATCATCCTGGTCACTCATAACGTTCACTTGACGGAATCGGCCGATACTGCCTATTATGTCAAACTATCAGGTGGAAAATCGGAGGTGGAAAAAAGCAAAGCAGCCAGCCTGTAAAAGCCGGTCTGTATCTTTTGCCCGGCCGGAAGCCCCTTTCGCGGGGCTCTCTTATTTTTTCAAATGGACTTGACTGCATTCAGAATTAATGAAAAAATAAAAAGAAGTCGTGAAAGCGCTGTCATTTTATCCGGTGGAACGAAGAGGCGGCTTGCCTTCTGCCTTGACAATGAGAATGTATAAATTATACAATTGTAATGTATCTTTGCCTTTTTTTAGAGGTAAGGATATCTCTTCTGGTTCCGTGTATGGTTGTTGACTAAAAGTGAAGTTTGAAAATGTTAGCTGGTTTCCCAGCCTTCACCTGGTATAGCAAAACATGACGGCGGACGAGAGAAGACCGAGTTCATCGGTCTTGTTTTGTAAATAGAGACAGAGGGGGTGAGCGAAGGACGATGGTTTTGGACGTAGCTGACGTCATTCTGCTGTTTGCCTCTCTCGGAATCGGAATCGGAATCGGTTATTGGATTCGAAAGACAGCAGCAGAAGCTCGGATCGGAAGTGCGGAAAAAGAGGCTGCTGAAATCTTGGATAAAGCGAACAAGGAAGCGGAAGCCCTCAAGAAAGAAAAGATATTTGAAGCTCGCGATGAGGCGCATCGCTTGCGAAGTGAAGCGGAAAAGGAAATTCGCGAACAACGCAATGAATTGCACCGCATTGAACGGCGGCTGAATCAGAAAGAAGAAACGCTGGAACGAAAGCAACATGTTTTGGAAAAGCGTGAAGAAGATCTGAATCAGCGCGAACGGGAAATTGAAAAGAAACAGCGACAAATCGATGAGCTATACCAGGAACAGACAAAAGAAATGGAAAGAATATCCGGTTTGACCACAGAGGAAGCGCGCCAACTGATCCTGGCCAAAGTGGAGAACGAAATGCGCCATGAAACGGCCCAGATCATCAAAGAGATGGAGCAGGAGGCGTTGGAAGAAGGAGATCGCCGCGCGCGCAAAATCCTGTCATTGGCCATTCAGCGCTGCGCTGCGGATCATGTGGCCGAAACGACCGTTTCTGTGGTCACCTTGCCAAATGATGAGATGAAAGGGCGTATTATCGGACGGGAAGGGCGGAATATCCGAACCTTGGAAACCCTGACCGGAATCGATCTCATTATTGATGATACGCCGGAAGCTGTGATTCTTTCCGGATTTGATCCGATCAGGCGGGAAGTGGCCCGGGTGGCACTGGAGAAACTGGTTGCCGACGGGCGGATTCACCCGGCGCGCATTGAAGAGATGGTGGAAAAATCGCGTCGTGACGTGGATGAGCGAATTCGTGAATACGGAGAGCAAGCCACTTTTGAAACAGGGGTTCACGGATTGCATCCTGATCTGATCAAGATTATCGGGCGCTTGAAATTTCGTACGAGCTATGGTCAAAATGTGCTTAAACATTCGATGGAAGTGGCTCATTTGGCCGGCTTGCTCGCCGCTGAACTGGGTGAAGATATTCATTTGGCGAAAAGAGCGGGCCTGTTGCACGACATCGGAAAGGCAATTGACCATGAAATTGAAGGTTCCCATGTGGATATCGGGGTGGAATTGGCGAAAAAATATAAAGAGCACCCCGTTGTAATCAACAGCATTGCATCCCATCACGGGGACTGTGAAGCGACGAGCGTCATCGCCGTACTGGTTCGGGCCGCCGATGCATTGTCTGCAGCCAGACCGGGAGCGCGCCGTGAAACGTTGGAAGCTTATATCAAGCGACTGGAAAAGCTTGAAGAGATCTGTGATTCGTTCGACGGTGTGGAAAAATCGTATGCCATTCAAGCAGGGCGTGAATGCCGCATCATTGTAAAACCGGAGGAAGTGGATGATGCCGAAGCTGCTCGTTTGGCCCGCGAGATCACGAAACAAATTGAAAATCAGTTGGATTATCCCGGCCATATTAAGGTAACGGTCATCCGGGAGACAAGATCGGTGGAGTACGCGAAATAAAGTGGCCTTTTGGCCGCTTTATTTTTTCTCAGCATCTGGTTGTGGAGGCTAAAATATTTTATGAGAATCTTAATGATCGGTGATATTGTAGGCGCATTGGGAAGACAAACCGTTGTGAATTATTTGCCAAAGCTGATTCAGATCTACGAACCGGATTTCATTGTGGCCAATGGGGAGAATGCGGCCGGCAACGGCAGAGGCATTCAGCGCCATGCGATAAGAGAATTGCTGGATGCGGGAGTCAATTGCATCACCTTGGGAAATCATACCTGGTCTCAACCGGAAATCTTCGATTTTATCGACGATGAACCGAATATCATACGTCCGGCAAACTACCCCAAAGATACTCCCGGGAAGGGGTTTTCCGTTTTTTCGACACAAGCGGGCCGCTTAACGGTGATAAATTTGATGGGAAGAGCCTATATGGGGGCGCTTGATTGCCCGTTTCGGACAGCGGATGAGATCTTGAACCAAATTCCTTCTTCCATGGTCCTGGTCGATTTTCATGCCGAAACCACCTCTGAAAAACAGGCGCTTGCTTGGTATTTGGACGGACGGATCTCTGCGCTGATCGGTACTCATACCCATGTGCAAACGGCGGATGAACGGATTTTGCCCAAGGGCACGGGTTACCTTACGGATGTCGGGATGGTCGGGCCCGCAGACGGTGTGATCGGCATGGAAAAAAGCGCAGTGATCAAACGATTTTTAACGCAGATGCCGGTTCGCTTTGAAGTGGCCAAAGGAAAGGCAAAATTTAATGCTGTTCTGATTGATCTGGACAAACAGAGCAAAAAAGCGAAACAGATGAAGCGCATTCAGATCGATGAAGATCACCCCTTGATCGGTTGATTTTAAATAAATTTATTTGTGATTTTTTAGCTGTATCAATGTAAATTAGAAGGAATTTTTACGAAGAAGTCGAATAGGATAGAAGTAGTGGATTCACTCCAACCATCGAGGAGGTACCTTCATGGAAGTATTAAAGGTTTCAGCAAAATCTAACCCGAATTCTGTTGCTGGTGCACTCGCCGGGGTCTTGCGTGAACGTGGTCAAGCAGAGATGCAAGCAATTGGCGCAGGGGCGCTGAATCAAGCTGTTAAAGCGGTTGCGATCGCACGAGGATTTGTGGCGCCGAGCGGGATTGATCTGATTTGTATTCCTGCTTTTACGGATATTGTGATCGATGGTGAAGAGCGAACCGCGATTAAATTAATCGTGGAACCGCGCTAATTTATCTAATCGATATATTCAAAAAAACCTGTTTATTTTTATAGACAGGTTTTTTTTATAAATATGAGGTGAAAAATATGCAATGGCTGGATGGACATTGTGATGTACTGAGCAAAATGTGGAAAGATCCGGTGAAGCATAAGTTCTACGACCCTCAATCGAAGCTGGACAGTTCGTATTTTAATTTGCGGGAAGCGCCGGTCGCTCTGCAAGTTTTTGCTGTTTGGGTACCGGAGACGGTAGCCAAAGCGCAGCGGCTCCAAGTTGCTTTGAAGCAGATCGACCTCTTTTATGAAGAGATCATCCAGGACGAGCAAAATGTCATCTTGATTGCCGATCGCAAGCGTTTGAGAGAATGTTCGCCGGAACGGATCGGGGCGCTTCTGCTGCTTGAGGGAGCGGATGCCCTGCAAGGGGAACTGACCAATCTGCGGCTCTTGTGGCGTCTGGGAATCCGGCAAATGGGTCTTACCTGGAATTATGCCAACGAAGTGGCCGACGGAATTGAGGAGGAACGTGGAGGAGGATTGACCCGGTTCGGACGGCAAGTGATTGAGGAGATGAAACGACTGCGCATGATCCTCGATGTTTCCCATCTGTCGGTGAAGGGATTCTGGGAGGTCATCGGGGAGGAAGAACTGCCGATTCTCGCGTCACATTCGAATTGCCGGGCCATCTGTCCGCATAAGCGAAATCTCGAAGACGACCAGATCCGGGCCCTGATCGAACGAGATGGAAGAATCGGGGTTACTTTTGTCCCGTCTTTTGTCCATGTTTCTTATCCGGATGCGTCGATTTCCCATGTGCTGAAACATATTGATCACCTGTGCGGGCTGGGAGGGGAGGATTATATTTTCTTCGGCTCGGATTTTGACGGAATCAGCTACAAAATCAAGCATCTGGAGAGTTATCGTTACATACATTACCTAACAGAGGCCCTTTTAAAGGCATTCCCTGAGTCTTCTGTGAAAAAATGGTCTTGGGAAAATGGCTACCGATTTTACGAAAAACAATTATCTTTATAAAACAGCAAAAAATGCGAGCAAAATGAATCTCATCTTCTCACAGAGGGTTTATTGGGATTTTTAACAGATAAATTCCAAAGAGAGAAAAGTTTAATAGGTTGCTTTTTGTCTGGCAGAGGACTAGAATTAATACATGAAAATGCTATCACTCGCCACAGGGGGGGTTTTGAATCCTCTCGGGGCAAGAGTTGATATAAATTTTTTTTCATTTCATATTGTGTAGTGTGTGGCTGTATTAAAGGAGATGAGTTCATTGGTTAAGCAGCTTTCGTGGAAAGTGGGCGGACAGCAAGGGGAAGGTATTGACAGTGCCGGCGAAATCCTGTCTTCGGCACTCAATCGAAAAGGGTATTATCTGTACGGGTACAGACATTTTTCCTCACGGATTAAGGGTGGTCATTCCAACACCAAGATTCGGATCAGCATAAACCCAATCCGCTCCATTTCCGACGAGCTGGATATTCTTGTTGCATTTGACCAGGAAACGATTGACTTGAATGCTCACGAGTTAATTCAAGACGGAGTCATCTTGGCCGATGCCAAGTTTAATCCAACCGTTCCGGAAGGAGTAAACGCTCGCCTTCTCGTTGTTCCATTTACGAAAATCGCTGAAGAAATCGGTATGGCCCAAATGAAAAACATGGTGGCTGTCGGAGCTTCGACTGCACTTTTGGGCATTGATGCGGACTCGTTTAAAGAAGTCATTGAAGAGAGATTTGCGCGCAAAGGGCAAAAAGTTGTGGACCGAAATATGGAAGCGATCACAAGAGGGGCTGAATATGTAAGAAGCGAGGTTGGGAACAGCTTTACCCAATTCCGTCTGGAATCCTCCGATGGCAAAAAACGGTTGTACATGATCGGAAACGATGCCGTCGCTTTGGGAGCCATTGCAGCTGGTGCACGCTTGATGGCAGCTTATCCGATTACGCCATCTTCTGAAATCATGGAATATCTTATCAAAAAGCTGCCCGAATTCGGTGGCACCGTTGTACAAACCGAAGATGAAATCGCTGCCATCACCATGACGATCGGGGCGAACTATGGCGGCGTCCGCGCATTGACCGCTTCTGCCGGTCCGGGGCTTTCCCTCATGACGGAAGCGATCGGTTTGGCCGGTATGACCGAAACTCCGGCGGTGATCATCAATACGCAGCGCGGGGGTCCGAGTACGGGTCTGCCGACCAAACAAGAGCAGAGTGACTTGCTGGCAATGCTGTACAGCACCCATGGTGAAATACCGAAAATCGTGATTGCTCCAAGTACGGCCGAAGAATGTTTTTACGACACAATCCAGGCATTCAATCTTGCCGAAGAGTATCAATGTCCGGTAATCGTTTTGACCGATTTGGCTCTTGCGCTGGGTAAACAAACGGTTGAGCCGCTGGATTACGACCGGATTCAAATTCGCCGCGGAAAACTGGTGGGCTGGGATGAAGAGTTGCCGGAACTCGAAAATTCCGAGCTGTTCCCGCGCTATGAGTTTACGGAAGACGGTATTTCCCGCCGTGTGCTCCCGGGCAAGAAAAACGGGTTGCACCATGTGACCGGGGTTGAACATGACCAGACAGGCCGTCCATCCGAAAATCCGGTTAATCGTAAAAAAATGATGGAGAAACGCTTGTCCAAACTGAAAAACGGCATTGATTTCGATACACCGGTCTACCTGGACGCTGCCCATGAGGATGCGGATCTTCTCATTGTTGGTTTCTGCTCTACCCGCGGCACGATTCATGAGGCTAAAGAGCGTCTTGAGGCTGAAGGCCTGAAAGTAAATCACGCCCATATTCGTCAATTGTTGCCATTCCCGAGCGACATTATGCTTGAGCAAATGAAAAAAGCGAAGAAAGTACTTGTTGTAGAAAACAATGCTACGGGGCAATTAACCAATCTCATCAAAATGAATATCGGAATGGCAGAAAAACTGGTTCATTTCGGTAAGTATGACGGCAATCCGTTCTTGCCTTCCGAAATTTACAAACAATGTAAGGAGCTGTTGGTTCATGGCCACATTTAAAGACTTCCGCAATAAAGTTAAACCCAATTGGTGCCCAGGTTGTGGAGATTTCTCCGTGTTGGCCGCCATGCAGCGCGCTTTTGCCAATGTAGGGTTGGAACCGCATGATGTGGCCATTGTCTCAGGGATCGGTTGTTCCGGACGGATTTCCGGTTATGTAAATGCTTATGGTTTTCACGGTGTACACGGACGCGCATTGCCGATTGCTCAGGGGTTGAAACTGGCCAATCGTGACTTGACGGTGATCGCTGCCGGCGGGGACGGAGACGGCTTTGCCATTGGTATGGCCCATACCATTCACGCCATCCGCCGTAATGTCGATATTACCTATATCGTGATGGATAACCAGGTTTACGGGTTGACCAAAGGCCAAACCTCGCCGCGAAGCGAAGTTGGCTTCAAAACGAAAAGCACGCCGTACGGTTCAATCGAATCGGCCATTCACCCCATGGAAATGGCTTTGACCGTGGGGGCCGGCTTTGTCGCCCAATCGGTTTCCAGCGATTTGAAACAATTGACCCGCGTGATCGAAGAAGGAATCAAGCATAAAGGTTTTTCTTTGATCAACGTTTACAGTCCTTGCGTCACCTACAACAAAATCAACACGTATGATTGGTTCAAAGAGAATCTGGTCAACCTGGATCAAGTTGAAAACTATGATCCGTCCGATCGCCAGCTGGCCATGCAAACGCTGATGGAAAATCATGGTCTGGTAACGGGGGTTATCTACCAAAACAAAGAGCAGCAATCATATGAAAGCAAAATCAAAGGCTTTAAAGAAGAGCCGCTGGCCAAACAAGACATCATGATTTCCCGCGAACAGTTTGATAAATTGGTTGCCGAATTCGCATAATAATGGACAAACAGCCACTTCGCCAAATGAAAGTGGCTGTTTCTTTATTTACCGGGGGGGTGTGAAGATGAAATGGACGGTATTGGGATGCCAATCCCCTTTTCCTGCACCGGGCGGGGCGACTCCGGGATATCTGCTGGAGGCTGGCGGGAAAAAGATTCTGATCGATTGCGGCAGTGGAGTGTTATCGCAATTGGCCAAGTTTCTTCCGCTCTATGAAGTGGATGCCGTCATTCTTTCCCACTTGCATCATGATCATATTTCCGACTTTTTTGTTTTGCAGTATGCGATCATGATTGCCATGAATCAAGGCATGAGGAACCGCCCGTTACCGGTCTGGTCCCCTGCTCAGCCAGATTCATGGTTTCGACAATTGAGCTATGGGCGTTATATTCAAAGGCAGGCGGTAAAAGAAGGGGACATGCTGAAGTTGGGAGATGTAAAGATTCAATTTTTTGCTACGGATCACCCTGTCCCTTGTTATGCGATGAGAATCGACTCCGGCGGGCAAACGATTCTGTATGGGGCGGATTCAGGTCCAAAAACGGATTGGATCAGCATGGCGGCAAAGCCGGACCTGTTTGTTTGTGAAGGCTCATTTTTGGAAGCGGAACGCCCTCAAAACCCTGTCAGCCATTTATCTGTAAAGGAAACGGCAATGGCAGCCAAACAGATCCAAGCGAAACAGCTCCTTATTACTCATCTGTCTCCCCTTGCTGAGCTGAGCGAGGTGGTCAGGGAAGCAGCATCGGTATATCCAGGCCTTTGTCATCCGGCAAAACCGGGATTGATCATTCACCTTGCCTGAGCCGCAATTGGGTTTGCGCACGGAAAGGGGAAAGAATAACTCTCGCCAGTCCGGGTTCTTTGTGTTAAACTGGTACACATGGATAATTGGGCTTGTTCATTGTCAGGAATGTGGATCATCAGGCAAAACATCACCTGATCAAAAATAAAAAACGAATGCACTCATATAATGGCGGGAATAAGGCCCGCGAGTCTCTACCGAGCTGCCGTAAACAGCCCGACTATGAGTGAGCAAAAATGAAGAGACCTGGAAAGGTCTGAGGCTGTTGACAAAATTCAATTGGAGGGGATGGGTGTTTTCTGCAACGACCTTTGTGACGAAGGAACCGGGAGCAGGGAAAAGCATCTGAACTCGACGGACATCCGTTAATCAGCTGAGACCCGTATAGATCTCTTTGCCGGTGTTCGTTTGCACCCGGGTAACCCGCTCACTCCGCGTGGGCAGGCTGCCGGGGTGCTTTTTACTATCACCTGTTTGGGAGGGTGCGAAATGCAAAGTTTGGAAAATAAAATTCTGTTGGAAGGTCAAGTGCTGTCAGATGAGATCTTAAAAGTGGATTCCTTTTTGAATCATCAGGTTGACCCGTTTCTGATGCGGGAAATCGGTGAAGAGTTTGCCCGTCGTTTCAAAGATGAAGCCATTACCAAGGTTCTGACGATTGAATCGTCGGGAATTGCGCCGGCAACGATGGCGGCACTGCAACTCGGGGTTCCGCTCGTCTTTGCCCGGAAAAAGAAATCCCTGACCATGGCCGATCAGTATTACAAGGCGGAAGTTTTCTCTTTTACCAAGCGGGAAACCACTCTGATTGCCGTCGGAAAACCGTTTTTAAATGCGGATGATCACGTCTTAATCATCGACGATTTTCTGGCGAACGGACAAGCAGCAGAGGGATTGATTGATGTGGTTCAACAGGCGGGGGCTCATGTAGTCGGTATTGGAATTGTGATTGAGAAGGCATTTCAAGATGGAGGAACAAGGCTTCGGCAAAGTGGTTTTCGCGTGGAATCGCTGGCCAGGATCGCTTCGCTTCAGGATGGGGCCATCTCCTTCGTGAAAAAAGAAAAAGTATAGGATAAAAGACCCTTGATGATGGCTTTGTGCCAGCCGAATGAATGGCGCGGGAAGGGGAAAAACACCCCCTCCTCGCCTGATATTCGTTCTCATTCCCATGGCTGAAGCCGGGGTTTTTGGGGATCACCGGCCTTCTTGCCCTTTTTCCATCCATACTTCCAGTCCGATTGAATCTTCCTGAATTCTGCATGTTTGAAAGCGGCTTTTTGCGACCAACTCCGTAAACTGTTTTTTTGTATATGCGCGTTTGATCAACATCCATTTAAAGGCCCATTTTGTCAGCAATGCGTTCAATCCGGTAAGACCCAGATCCTCCTCGACGTGCCTTTCCATTACTTCTGTGGAAACATCGCCGCGCAAATCCATAATCACCGCTTTTCCGCCAGGTTTTAAAACCCGGTTCATCTCATTAATGGCATTGACCGGCTGGGCAAAGTTTTTAAAGGCAGCCCGGCAGATGATAAAGTCAAACGTTCCGTCATCAAATGGCATCCGGGCGGCATTGCCATGCTGAAAATCGATGGTTACACCCACTTCTTTCGCTTTGGCCTGTGCAATCTCCACGAATTTTTTACTTATGTCCAAGCCGGTGATTCGGTAGTTGCCCAGTTTTGCCAGTTCGATTGACAAGTATCCCGGTCCCGGGGCAACTTCCAAAACGGATCCGCCTTCCGGAACAATGGCGGCAACCTTCTTCGCATCTCTTTTGTATTGCTCCATATTTTTTTGGGTGTTTTTTGCATACCACGAAGCAATAAATCCTTCCATGCCAATCCCCTTGTAACCTTTTGGCGCTTTATCGGACATATCCGGTTCCTCCTTGTTTCCTTTGCTTCCCCTGGAACCCGTCAGCTGTGACGGTTGTCCAAGGGGGAAAACTTATTCGCAATCTCACGCAGCCACTTCTGATCCCAATGGATTTTTCCTGTGTCGATGTCATGGATCACGGAGCGGACCCATGCCAATTCTGCTGCATACATCGCGTGTTGATATTCGGTCTCGAGCAGGAACAAGCGGGGGAGCCCTTCAGATGTCACGGTTTGCAACTGGTTTTGGGTTGCGTTCAAACGGCATTCAAGTGCCCTTTCTCTTTTTTTTAGTTCCCGTACCACCTCATCTGGCGGAAGAAGCATCATAAAAGAGACGGCGGCGGGAAATTCCGGAAATTCCGGTTTCGGTGTGGACAGTATTTCCCTCAGCCAAGTCAATGCCGCTGTTCTTCCTTTATCCGTCACTTCGTAAACGGTCAGTTCCGGTTTCCCTTCATGCTGTTTTTTTTCCCGAACGGCAATGGCGCCGTCACGAAGCAAACGGTCAATCGTCTGATAAATGCCCGTTCGGTGACGAATGTTGATGACCTCGTGTTTCCCCCTTTCTTTTAAAAGTTGTTGCATGCGATAAGGGTGCATCGGTTCCTCGATGAGAAGCGAAAGGATTGCGAGGGCGATCGGGGATTTTTTGATTGTCTGTTTCATAGTAATAATATTACTATTAATAATATGTCTAAGTAAAGAGGCGGATCTTCTTTTTGGGCCAATTCCTTTTCATGATCGGCTGAAAAGAGTCCTCAAAAACGAAAAACGCGATTCTCCCTTTAAAAAAGAAAAGAATCGCGTTTTTCATAAAAGTTGGAAAGGAGGCATTACTTGTCGGTTTTTCCTCTCCAACCGATAAATTGATGTGCCCGATTGAAAAGCGTAGGATAAACAAATAAGCCCATCAGAATACTGGTCAGTGTCGCCGAAGCAGTAAAAGAAAACATGATCAATAGCTGGTAACGCACAGCTTCAATCGGATTCGTGCCGGCAATGATCAACCCGGTCATCATTCCGGGCAGTTGCACCAGTCCGACTGTTTTAAGTGAATCGACAATGGGAATCGTCCCGGAGCGGATCGCTTCCCTGGTCAGCCGCATGCTTGCCTGACGGCTGGTCGCTCCCAACGATAAGGCAACTAAAATATCCTCACGCATCTGTTCCGCCTGTTGTCTCATCTGATTCAGGACGAGAGAGGAGACAACCATGCTATTACCCACGATCATTCCACTGATGGGAATAAGAACTTGCGGTTTGGCTTGAATCAGGTGTAAAAAGAGCATCATGAGCAGGGTAAAACCGGCGACGATGAAAATGGTCAAAAAAATGCGGCAAAAAATCCAGGGAATTCCTTTTCCCCGAGCAGCCGCGTTTTGGGAGGCGACGGTGATCATCACCAATAAAACCAGCCCGATCCAATACCAATGGTTACTGGTGAAAATAAAATGAAGGACATAGCCGATGCTGATTAACTGAATCGTGGCCCGAATGGTTCCGATGATCAGATCCCGTTCCAGTTTCAAACGAAGCCAGAGGGAAACAAACATGGAAATCAATATAAATCCCAGGGTGGTGACCGTAGCTGTCCAGGTCATCGCTTCATTTCCTCCTGTCGCAAATGCCCGCTTTCCAAATGCCAGACTTGATCTGCGATGCGCCGGGCTTGTTCCGGTTGGTGAGTAATCCATAGCACCGTATGCCCTTTTTCCCGATAGCACCGCATCTCCTGTTCAATCCGTTCCGTGCTCTCAGGGTCAAGCGAAGCTGTTGGTTCATCCAGTAACAGTACATGCGGATTTAAGGAGAGAGAACGGGCCAAATGGACGCGTTGTTTTTCTCCGCCGGAAAGTTTTTCAATCGAACGGGTGAGATACGATTTTGACAGACCAACCCGCTCCAGCAATCGCGCCATTTCTTCTTCGGACATCGATTTTCCTTGTAATTTAAGGGGGTAGTTTAAGTTATCGGCCACGGTTTTGGGAAATAAAACAGCTGATTGAAAAACATGGTGGACTTCTCTCCGCAGTAAAATCGGGTCCCATTCTGAAAGCGGTTTTCCTTTATATGTAATCGAACCGTGATCCGGGTCCTCCAAGCGGTTTAGTAGACGGAACAGGGTGCTTTTGCCGGTGCCCGAAGGTCCCATTAAGGCAATAACCGATTCTGGCGGAATGACTGCACTTACTTCTTTGAGAGGGGTGGTTCTTCCTTCCGGGGAGTCGTATGATTTGGTGACTTCGCGAAGTTCGATCAGCGGTTGACTCTTGGGCAAATGGATCACTCCTGCAAAATGGGATGGTTTATCAATGAAAACTGTCCCGATCCTAATTCACAGTGTATCAATAGTGGATCCGATTTGCCATAAGGGTTTGGACTCTTGGCAAACATAATCTGTGAGAATAAAGCAATCGGGAGCGAGGGGATGCTCCCAGGCTCCCGGTTGCAATGGATGATTATAAAAAAAGAAGAGGAAAAGGGAACAGATTTTCTGGGATGAAGTGACGCTCGCTTGTTTTTTCCTCTTCTGTTTTCTTATTCGACTTTATCCGGGGTTTTACGTCCCTTTCGTTAGTTGTTGTCGCCGCTGGAAACCCTGATCATTGAACCATTGGTAAACATCATGTATAATAACTTAGTTAAAAGCTGTAATTTCCATCTTGTTGAATACAAGCCGAGTATGTGATTTCACCAAATGATGGTTTTGAATGGAGGATTTTTTGGAATGGGGGGCTGAAGTCTGTGACTCAAAACTCCCAACCGTTTTCAATATGCCTGCTCCATCTCATTTTCACGGTGAATCGACTGTTTTTTCATATATGGAAAGGATACTCTCACCAGAAAGGGTGAATAAACATGAGCAAACAAGTAAAGGACTACAGCCAATACTTTGTTGCTCCGGACTTAAAAGCGGCAAAGAAACGCGGAAAAGAAGAAGTGCAAGTGATTCAGTTTGAGGAAATCCCCGAGAATATGCGTGAGGTCGGCAAGGGGAAAAACTATTTGATCGAAACGTACGGCTGTCAGATGAACGTTCACGATAGTGAGACGATTGCCGGGATTCTTGAGAGAATGGGGTATTCCCGGACTGAGCGCGAGGAGGATGCCGACATCATCCTGCTTAATACCTGTGCGATCCGGGAAAATGCGGAGGACAAGGTTTTTGGTGAGTTGGGACGCCTGAAACAGTTGAAGCTGGAGAACCCCGATCTCATTCTCGGGGTATGCGGATGCATGTCCCAGGAAGAAGTGGTTGTCGGACGCATTTTAAAAAGTTACCAACACGTTGACCTGATTTTTGGAACGCACAATATTCACCGCCTTCCGGTACTTCTGCAAAACGCCCTTTTCAGCAAGGAAATGGTGGTGGAAGTATGGTCCAAAGAGGGCGATATTGTTGAAAGCATGCCCAAAGTGCGGGAAGATGGCTTGCGCGCTTGGGTGAATATCATGTACGGATGCGACAAATTCTGCACGTACTGCATTGTTCCGTATACCCGGGGGAAAGAGCGGAGCCGCCGGCCCGAAGATGTGCTGGACGAGATTCGCGAATTGGCGCGCAAAGGTTATCAGGAAGTCACCCTGCTCGGGCAGAACGTGAATGCTTACGGGAAAGATTTTACCGACCGGGAGTATACGTTTGCCGATTTGATGGACGATGTGCGCAAGATCGGCATTCCACGGGTTCGCTTTACTACGAGTCATCCGCGCGATTTTGATGACCATTTGATTGAAGTGTTGGCCAAACGCGGAAATCTGGTGGAACACATCCACTTGCCGGTTCAGTCGGGAAGTTCGGAAGTGCTTAAGTTGATGGCACGTAAATACACGCGCGAACGCTATCTGGAATTGGTTTCCAAAATCAAGAAAGCAATTCCGGATGTGGTGCTGACCACGGATATTATCGTCGGCTTCCCCGGGGAAACAGATGAGCAGTTTGAAGAAACCTTATCTCTCGTCAAAGAAGTCGAATTCGATTCTGCTTTCACCTTTATATACTCGCCCCGTGAAGGAACGCCTGCCGCGAAGATGAAAGATGACGTGCCGATGGAAGTGAAAAAAGAGCGGCTGGCCCGCCTCAATCAATTGCAAAACGAGATCAGCCGGCGCAAAAATGAGGAACTGCGCGGGCAAGTGGTCGAAGTGCTCGTCGAAGGGGAAAGCAAAAAAAATCCGAATGTCCTGTCCGGCCGAACCCGAACCAATAAATTGGTTAACTTTGTCGGGCCTAAACATCTGATCGGAAAATTTGCGTATGTGCGGATTGACGAGCCGCAAACATGGACGCTAAAAGGTGTGTGGGTGGAAGAAAAACCGCTTGCGAAAGTGGGTGGATGAGGTGAATGCCATTCCCGAAAACCATCCCATCCTGGTCGAGGCGCGGAAATTTGCCGAGTTGCTCAGCAGAAGCGAGGAAGTGATCCGCTTTCGGCTGGCGGAAGAGCAAGTCGAAAAAAGCGAGTCTGTGCAGAACAGCATTGCCGCCATCAAGCGCAAGCAAAAAGAATGGGTTCACGCTAAACATTATAAAAAAATGGAATATGCAAAGCTTCTGGAGAAAGAGTTGGATCAGCTTAATCAATATCTGGACGAGATGCCGATCGTTTGTGAGTTCAGGCAGCGCCAGGTCGAAGTGAATGACCTGCTGCAAACCATTCAGCAAGTGCTGGCGGATACTATTTCCAAAAAAATAGAGGTGGAAACGGGCGGACCGGTAAGGAGCGGCTGCGGAAGCGGCGGCCCCTGCAACTGCTCGTAAAAAAAAGGACGTCCCCACGGTTTTTTTCCGTGGGGTTTTTTTGCACTCTAGACGATGGCCCTGCATACACTTGTTAATGAACATGTTTGGAGGAGGGAAGCATATTGTCCTATACAGATAGAGCCGTGGAGTACCGTCAGATAGTGACCAAAGCGGTATGTGGAAAAGGAAGAAAATTTTCGCAAGTGACACATACCATTACTCCGCCGGAAAAATTGCACACGATTCTGGGCGCGTGGGTGATCAACCATCAATATGAATGCAGCAAAGTCGGGGAAGCGGTTGAAGTTCGCGGTAGCTATGATATTAATATCTGGTATTCGACAAAAGGAAACACCAAAACCGATGTTGTCAAAGAAACCGTTTTTTATACAGAGCAGGTTCCGCTGAGCTATTATGACCAAAACACCCGGGATGCCTCAGTTTCAGTTAGTGCCGCTGTGACGCAGGCTCCAAACTGCGTGGAAGCGTCGATCGCCTCACATCATGATGGAGTCGATGTGCGAATCGAAAAGGAGTTTGCCGTCGAAATGATCGGAGAAACCAAAATTTGTGTACCCGTCTACCCGTTGGAATATGCGGAGCTGGATGATAAAGAAGTGGCGAGCGGGTACAGTGAAATGGATGAGTCCTCTTTTGACGATTTGGATCCTGATCTGGTCATCGACGATTTGGAGGACTAGGATTGAGTGTAAAAGATGAAAAATTGATTGCCGGCTGCTGGTTTTGCATCAATCAGCAGCTTATGTTTGCAGAGGGTCGGGTGGTTGCTCCTGATCCTTTTTTTGTGTCACCATCTATCATATGCTTCAATGCTCCGCCCGATTAGACTTTTGTCTTTTGCTAACCATTTTTCCCCGTTCCACATACTATATCAGCATCATGCCCTTGAAGTGAGCAAGAGAGATGGGAAGAAAGGGGAAAGGTTATGGGCACCATTACCCTTCCTTATCTGGCAGTAGATCATGGAAAAGGGATTCGCGATTTCATTGTGGAAAAGCAGAATTTGGCATCGACCATCCGCTTAGAACTGCCGGAAGCAAGCAGGCTATCGGAATACATGCTTGTATTGAACGATGAGAAACAGGTGACGAAGTGCCGGAATTTGGTGGAGCGAAATCGGATATTGCTGATGCATGGCCTGCCTGTGGCAGTGAATGCAACCATATTGAGAGAGTATATTTTGGCCGTTTTCCAAACAAGGGTTTTGCTGATCTATCGTTCAGTAAACAATTCCGCCTTTCTTCCGGCTGCCAAAAAACAAAGACGGGTGACTTACCGGCGCGTTCCCCTGTCGGAACGGACGAGGGAAACGCGCAAAGCGCAGGAATTGGCCATCCGCGCCGTTTATGCACTCGGATTGGACTATGGCGTTGTCAAACTGGGGATTGGCACGGGAAGGAAAATGGTGATTCAGCAAGTGAACCCGTCCCCGCGTTTAAATAAGGAAATGGAAACGGCATATGTGCAGGCGATCACCCAATACATGAAAGGGTGTGCACGCTCCCGGACACCGTTGGAGGAGATTGTTTTGGGGGCAGACCCTGAATTTGTCATGGAATCACCGCAAGGAAAATTGCTGATTGCTTCAAATTATTTTCCCGTTCGCGGCAAGGTGGGATGTGACGCGATCTGGTTGGGTCAAAATCGCTCGCACAAACCGCTTGTCGAACTCAGACCCGACCCGACGCCAAATCCGCGACAGCTCGTTGTGCGCATTTATCAGTCACTCATTTTTGCCAATAAAAAAATGGGAAAAGTTCCGGCCAAGTGGCTGGCAGGTGCCATGCCGTATGAGGGATTTCCGCTGGGAGGGCATATCCATTTCAGCGGCATACAGCCGGATTTTAAATTGCTCCGGGCACTGGATAACTATTTGGCAATGTTGCTCGTGATCGCAGAGGATGAAAAAGGGAAGAGACGGCGTCCCAAGTACGGTTTTCTGGGGGATTTTCGCTATCAGGACTACGGCGGATTCGAGTATCGGACGCCGCCGAGCTGGCTTGTCTCCCCTACACTGACCAAAGGCGTGTTTGTGACAGCGAAGCTGATCGCCGCCAATTATAAACAGCTTCGGTATAATCCGCTGGCCGATGTATCGATGCAGGAAGCCTATTACAAAGGGCGGAAACAGGCGATTGCCGACTGGCTCCCCATCTTGTGGCAAGATCTGAAACAATGCCCGGATTATAAAGTGTACCAGACCTATTTGGATGATTTTTACCATTATCTCGCCTCCGGGATCACTTGGGATGAATCGCAGGATTTTCGCAAATTTTGGCGTTTGCCGCCATACGGCAAGAAAAAAACGGAGCAAACATAATGTGTTGAATGGTCATTCGTGTTACAATGGTGTAATGAAAAACAGAAAAACGGAGGCAGAGAACGTTGGCAAAATATACGCCGATGATTCAGCAATACTTATCGATTAAGGCACAATATCCTGATGCCTTTTTATTTTTTCGTTTAGGCGATTTTTATGAAATGTTTGTGCGCCCATAAGGGTTCTGAGTGAAATCTGCCCCTGGCAAGGCAGTTGGCGGTCGGACGCACGGATGCCAATCGTCAACCAGCTGATCCGAAGGGGAAACCCGACGGGGAGTGTAGCATGCTGGTAAAGCCGTAAGTTGCTGGGTTGCCACAGCACGACTGAACGGCAAGACGAAATGCTGTGAATGAGGATGAAGGCTGGACTGCTTGAAGGATAGCCCGAGCTGGCCGATCATAGCCTGTGACGGAAGGCAACCGGAACGTCACATGGTCAAGCCGCACGGCAGAAAGACATTGCCGGGCGGGGCGTCCCTTGACCAAGCATCTCCGTCGGAGACAAAAGGGCGAACGTCCCATCCGACATCACAGCGCGCCTGTTCCTCAGAATCTAAATGGGGATCACCTAAGGCGGAAGGCTTGTTTGCAGCTATGGCACATGAGGTGTCTGAATATCCGCTATGGTGACGGAGTCTCCGTAGTAGTCCGCGCCAGGGAAAGCCTGGTACATGGCGAAGGGAGACAGCCTGCTGCGTTTAACGCAGGGCGAAGGAAGGAGCGGGAGGCTCCGGGAAAATCCGGCGTCTTGCGTTAACCGGTTTAGCCGTGAAGGTCATCGCACTTTTACATTACATATTCAGCAAAAACAGGCAGGATGAGCAGTTGCCGCAGGAGATGGAGGCTAAACCGGCTCCGGCAGGTGGAGAGCCGTATACGCCGAGAGGTGTACGTACGGTTCGGAGGGAGGGGCGGAGAAACCAATCGCCGCGAGGCGGTCAGGCGCTCGGTTCCTACCCTACTTTGAAGATGCCGAAAAAGCGGCGGAAGAATTGGAGATCACGCTGACAAGCCGCGATGGCGGCAACGAACGAATTCCCATGTGTGGAGTGCCTTATCATTCCGCTCATACGTATGTGGAACGTTTAATCGATAAAGGGTACAAAGTTGCGATTTGCGAGCAGATCGAAAATCCTGCCACGGCCAAAGGCGTCGTGAAGCGGGAAGTGGTCCGGGTGATCACCCCGGGCACGATTATCGAAGAGAATATGCTGGATGAGAGAGAAAATAATTTCCTGCTCACCCTGTCAGGCTCTGAGGGGGAAATGGCCCTTGCCGCGGTTGATCTGTCCACGGGGGAATGGCATGTTACCGAGATGACCGATGGTTTGGAGTTTGTGCTGGATGAAGCATCGAGCTATCGTCCGAGAGAGATTGTCCTTGAGGAAAAACTGGCACAAAACACGGCTCTTCGCGAAAAGCTGGAAACGCGGTTGAAATGCCTGATCACGTCTTTCACCCTGACGCCGCAGGAAGAGGCGGAAGTGATGAAAGAGATGCCCCGGCAATTTCCCGATGCTGCGGACATATGCAAAACTCCGGGACTGGAACGCGTTGTCCGCCTGTTGTTTGCGTATCTGCAACAAACGCAAAAACGGACATTGGGGCATGTTCAGCGTTTGCGCCGCTATGATGCGAAACAGTATATGATGCTTGATGAGTCGGCAAGGCGCAACTTGGAGCTGACGGTGACACTTGCCGACGGAAAAAAGAAGGGTTCCCTGCTGTGGCTTCTTGACCAGACGGCAACGGCCATGGGAAGCCGCCTGCTGAGAAGGTGGCTGGACAAGCCGCTGTTGAGCTTAAGTGAAATTAAGCGGCGACAAAATACGGTCGAATCCTTTTTGTCCGATTTTATTTTGTTGGACGAGGTTCGCGATTTGCTGAAGCAGGTTTATGATCTGGAACGGTTGGCGGCCAGGATTGCTTACGGGTCCACCAATGCTCGTGAACTGGTCAATGTCAAGCGGTCGCTGTCCGTGATCCCGCAGCTGCGCGAGCGTTTAATCAATTCCGGTTCTCGTGAATTGGTTGAAATGGGGGAAGGTCTTGACGAATGTGTGGATGTGCGGGAATGGATTGCCTCTGCGATTGTCGATGAGCCCCCGGTATCGGTCAAAGAGGGAGGAATGATCCGTGAGGGCTTTCATGAAAAATTGGACGAATTGCGGGCAATCCAAAAGGATGGAAAGAGCTGGATCGCCGGACTGGAGCAGCGGGAAAAGGAAAAAACAGGAATCAAATCGTTGAAGATTGGATATAACCGCGTGTTCGGTTATTATATCGAAGTGACCAAAAGCAACCTGCATCTGGTGCCGGAAGACCGTTACCAGCGGAAGCAAACGCTGGCCAACGCCGAACGGTTTATCACTCCGGAATTAAAAGAGCGGGAGCAGATGATTTTAAACGCGTCAGAAAAATCGGTGGAGATGGAGTATGAGATCTTTGCGGAAGTGCGTGCCAAAGTGGCGGAACAAGCAGCCCGTCTGCAGCGGCTGGCCGAATCTGTCGCGGAATTGGATGTGTTGCAGGCTTTTGCTCTGGTGGCCAAAAAATATCAATATACCCGCCCGCGCGTACATGCGGAAGACGGGTTGAAGATCAGGGCGGGGCGCCATCCGGTTGTGGAGGCGGTCACCCCCGGCGGGGAATTTGTCGCCAACGATGCCGATCTGGATGCCAGGGATCGCCAGATTTTACTGATCACCGGCCCCAACATGGCAGGCAAAAGCACCTATATGCGGCAAGTGGCGCTGATTACGATCATGGCGCAGATCGGCAGTTTCGTTCCGGCCGACGAGGCGGAGATCGCCATCGTTGACCGCATTTTCACGCGGATCGGGGCGGCGGACGATCTCATTGGCGGGCGCAGTACCTTTATGGTCGAGATGGCCGAAACGTGTCACGCGCTGAAAGAAGCGACACCGCGCAGTTTGATATTGCTGGATGAAGTGGGACGCGGAACCTCCACTTACGACGGAATGGCGCTCGCGCATGCGATCGTGGAGTATATTCACGACCAAATTGGAGCAAAAACGCTTTTTTCGACGCACTACCATGAATTGACCGGTCTGGAGGAAACATTGCAGCGTTTGGTCAATGTTCACGCTCAGTGTATTGAAAAGAACGGAAAGGTCGTTTTTTTGCACCGGATCATTCCCGGGGGAGCCGATCGCAGTTATGGCATCCATGTAGCGGAATTGGCCGGCCTTCCGGCACCTGTGATCAAGCGGGCGAAGCAGCTGCTTCATGAGCTGGAGGGGCGGATGGAGAGTGAGGCGACGGCCAAAGAAACGACGGCTGAGGATTTGTCCGGCCAGTTGAGCTTGTTTGATTACCAAGGGGTGCAAAAGAGCGATCCGGTTCAGGCGCCGGCTGTCAAAGAGGCGGACGGGATCGGTGCGGAAATTGTTCAGGCCGTTAAAGAATGGGATTTGATGAATAAAACCCCGTTTGAATGCATGCAATTTCTCCATGAGCTGAAACAAAAATTGAACCGATAGAAAATGAAGGGGAGGGGAGAGCAGCATGGGAAAAATTAAAGTGATGGACGACCACCTCGCCAACCAGATCGCAGCCGGTGAGGTGGTCGAACGCCCGGCTTCCGTGGTGAAAGAGCTGGTTGAGAACGCAATCGACGCCGAAGCGACCAAAATCGCCGTGCAGATTGAAGAGGGCGGCATTTCGCTCATTCAGGTTTCGGATAACGGCAGCGGGATGGACAGGGAAGATGCCGTTACGGCTTTTTCGCGGCATGCCACGAGCAAGATCAAGCGAGAGCGTGACCTTTTCTCCATCCAGACGCTCGGGTTTCGCGGTGAAGCGTTGCCGAGCATCGCCTCTGTGGCCAGGGTGACTTTGACGACAGCCCATGACCCCTCCGAACTGGCAACCCGGGTGACGATTGCCGGCGGTGAAGTGCTTGATGTGGAAGATACTTCGCGATCCCGTGGAACGGATGTCGTAGTGAAAGATTTGTTCTATAATACCCCGGCTCGTTTGAAGTACTTAAAAACCGTCAACACTGAGGTTAGCCATGTGGCGGATGTCGTGGGCAGACTGGCGATTTCCCATCCTTCGATCGCGTTTTCCCTCACACATAACGGCCGCGAGTTGTTTCGCACTTCAGGTGATGGAAAATTGTTGCACGCGCTCTATGCGCTTTACGGTAAACAAGTGGCCAGCCGGTTTGTCCAGGTCAGCGGTGAAAATTTGGACTTCCGCCTCAAGGGATATATGAGCAAACCGGAGGTGACCCGTTCGACCCGTTCTTATCTCTCGATCATCCTCAACGGCCGTTTTGTCCGTTCCATCCCCATCACCCAGGCGGTGTTACGGGCATACGGCACGTTGCTCCCATCCGGGCGCTACCCCATCGGTGCCTTGCATATTGAAATGGACCCGATACTGGTCGATGTCAACGTTCATCCTTCCAAGCTGGAAGTGCGACTGAGCAAGGAAAAAGAATGTTGCCAGCTGATTGAAGAGGCCATCAGACAGGCCTTCGGACGTGAGCGGTTTGTTCCCCAGGCCGAGGCACCGCGAAGCAAAGAGAAAAAGCCGATCCAGGAATCACTCCGCTGGGACTTGGCTGCGAGCGAGGCCAAAAAGGCGTACCCGCTTCCCGCGAGCAGAACCGAACCGGATCGTGTGAAGGAAACGGCGCCTAAGCAGGCCGGTTGGGAACCGGAACCCAAGCAGACAAAAGATGAGAATTCGCCTCGTTATCGGTCGGCCCTTTCTTCCTTGACACAGGCAGAAGAAACGCGGAAAGCGGAGAAACAGGAACCGGAGCCCGCACCCGAGGAAAAGGGAACCGGCTTGCCAGACAATGCGGCGGAAACAGAACCCGGAGAGCAACCGGCTGAACCCCGTCTCCCGCACCTGTTGCCTCTGGCGCAGATTCACGGAACCTATATTGTGGCTCAGGCGGAAGACGGATTTTATTTGCTGGACCAGCACGCGGCCCATGAGCGGATTTATTATGAAATCTACTCAAAAAAACTGGGAGAAGAGAATCATAAACAATATCCCCTGCTGGTTCCGCTCACGATCGAATGTTCCCCGGCAGAAGCGGAAGTGCTGGAAAGCCGGCTTGACTATTTGCGCAGGTGGGGATTGGAGATTGAACCGTTCGGTGGCACCACTTTTGTCGTGCGGGCTTACCCAACCTGGTTTCCAAGCGGTCAGCCGGTGGAATTGGTGCATGAAATCATCGAATGGCTGAAAGAACATGGCGAAGTGAATACCGCGATGCTGCGGGACGGAGCTGCGAAAATGATGTCGTGCAAAGCGGCGATCAAAGCCAACCGCCATTTGCGCCAGGATGAAATGGAAGAGCTGCTCCGGCGGTTGAACGACTGTGAGAACCCGTTTACCTGTCCGCACGGCCGGCCGATCCTCATTCATTTTTCTACCTATGAACTGGAAAAAATGTTTAAAAGGGTGATGTAGCATTTTATTTGTCACAACCTCATTTCATCCGGGGAATCGCCAGCAAAAAGAAGCGATGGAATTGGCCGCTTCCCTCGGTGTCCGGTATATCAGCCGGGAACGCGCTTCCCTGCCTGATCTGTTTCAGCAAACAGGACTGGAGCGGGCGGTGATTGTGACCAAGAAAGAGTGGCGCTATGAGGACAAAGAGGGGAATCAGTTTTTCTTTCACCCCAATATGTCCGCCCTGCGCATCAAACAGCTCATCGGCGGGGATACGGATGCGATGGTCTCCGTTGCCGGGATGCGCGAAGGGGATCGCGTATTGGATTGCACCCTGGGCATGGGAGCGGATTCCATCGTCGCTTCCTTTGCGGTCGGCCCTTCCGGCAAGGTTGTGGCCCTGGAAAGCGAGCCGGTGATCGCGGCCATCGTCAAACACGGCCTGCACAGTTATCAGACACAGCGCAAGGAGCTGGACCGGGCCATGCGGAGGGTTGAAGTGATTCAATCCGATTATCGGACCTATTTAAAGCAGTGTGCAGATGAATCATTTGATATTGTCATGTTCGATCCCATGTTTCGGGAGACGGTTAAGGCCTCCGCAGCCATGCAGCAATTAAAACCGCTGGCCAATCCGGCTCCGCTTGATCAGGAATCGGTCGCTGAAGCCGTCAGGGTGGCGAAAAAAGCGGTTTTGCTGAAAGAACGGGTCAAAAGCGGGGAATTTGAGCGGCTCGGCTTTGTCGTTGCGAAAGAATCATCCCAGTTTGCCTGGGGTGTGATCCGGAAAGGGGAGAAGCAGTGAAGCAGGAATTGCTTGTTATCGTGGGACCGACGGCTGTCGGCAAGACGGATCTCAGCCTGACCCTGGCAAAAATGTTTGACGGGGAGATTATTTCCGGAGATTCCATGCAGGTATACAAGGGGATGGATATTGGTACTGCCAAGGCCTCCCCGGAGGAGCAAAGGGCAGCGCCGCACCACATGATCGATTTAATCGACCCTGATGTTCCTTTTTCCGTTCAGGAATTTCAGAAACTCGCCCGGCAAAAAATTGCCGAGATCCATGCGCGCGGGCATTTGCCGATGCTGGTGGGAGGAACGGGATTGTACATTGAAGCGGTGACGCATGATTACGAACTGCCGCATGTGCCGGAAAACCCGGATCTTCGCGAGGAGCTGCGCAATTTGGCCGCATCAAAAGGCAATGAATACCTGCACAGTCGCCTCGGTGAAGTGGACCCGGATGCAGCCGCCAAATTGCATCCCAATGATCTCCGCCGCATCATCCGCGCGCTGGAAGTTTATGAAGTGACCGGAAAACCTTTCTCATCATTGAAAGGGAAAGGAACTTCCCCGTTCGATGCGCTCTGGATCGGGCTGACGATGCCGCGGGAGCTTCTCTATGAGCGGATTAACCGGCGGGTGGACCAAATGATCGAAGCGGGCTTGGTCGAAGAGGTCAAACGGTTGAAAGAGCGGGGTTACCATTTGGGTTTGACCTCGATGCAGGCGATCGGGTATAAAGAAATCATCAGCTATTTAAACGGGGACATCACGCTGGCCGAAGCAGTCGATTCTATAAAAAAAGGAACCAGAAAATATGCGAAACGGCAATTATCCTGGTTTCGCCGCCTCAAGGAGATTCATTGGTTTGATGTGACAGAACCGCAATGTTTGAGAGAAATTCAGCAGCTTGTTGCAGGAAAGTTTCATTTGCCCAGAGAATAGAGTACAATAATGTTAAATGCAAAATACATAGGAGGTTCGGATTTTGAAACAATCGATCAATATTCAAGATACATTTTTGAATCAGATTCGCAAAGAATCTGTCCCGGTGACCATTTATTTGGTCAACGGTTTCCAACTTCGGGGAGTAATTCGTGGTTTTGACAATTTTACCATCGTGATCGACAGTGATGGTAAACAACAAATGGTGTATAAACATGCCATTTCCACCTTTACTCCTGCAAGGCCTGTTTCTTTGATGCCGGCTGAAGAGCAAAAAGAGGTATAAGAGCTTTCCTGTTTACTGTGATGAAGCCAGGCAGGCTTTCCTTTTAAGCTTGCTTGGTTTTCTTTTGTTCACCAAAATCTGGGCGGGCGCGTATACATGGTTTAGCGAACCCGGATCAAGAGGTGAACTCCATGAATCGGAGAGTTCTTAAAGGGATAAATAAAAGCCAAATTCATGTTGTTTTTGACCACCCCAGGCAGGAGATGCAAATTTCCGCCTGTCCCGCCGCTTTGAAGGAAGAGGCATTTGTTCATGAAGAGCACGGCCCTTTGCGCGACTGTATGGAACAGTTGAAGCATTTGGTCGGATTGTCCAAGATCAAAGAGTTTGTCAAAGAGATTTACGCGTGGCTGGAGATTGGCAAAAGAAGGCGCGCGGCAGGCTTGGCCGCAGAACAACAGGTGCTGCACATGATCTTTTCCGGAAATCCCGGAACGGGAAAGACCACTGTGGCGCGTATTTTAAGCCGTCTGTTCAAAGAGATGGGGGTTTTGTCCAAAGGCCATCTTGTTGAAGTGGAGCGCGCGGATCTGGTCGGGGAGTATATCGGCCATACGGCGCAAAAAACGAGGGAACACGTGAAAAAAGCGCTGGGGGGCATCTTGTTTATTGATGAGGCCTACTCACTGGCCAGAGGCGGCGAAAAGGATTTCGGCAAAGAAGCGATTGATACGATGGTCAAATCAATGGAAGACTATAAAAATGACTTTATTCTCATTCTGGCCGGCTATTCCGAAGAAATGGAGCAATTCTTGCGCTTAAATCCGGGTCTTCCGTCCCGCTTTCCCATCCATCTGCAATTTCCCGATTTCCATTTGGATGAATTGATGGAAATTGCCGAACAGATGGTGCAGGAGCGCCAGTACCGGTTGTCGTTAACGGCGCAGGAGAAATTGCGCCAGCACCTTAAGGAGCAAATGGAGCGAAGGGATGAGCAGTTTGGCAATGCGAGGCATGTTCGCAATCTGGTGGAGCAGGCGATTCGCAATCAGGCTGTTCGCCTGTTAAACCTGCGCTATGCCAGCAAGGATGATCTGATGATGCTGAGAGGGGAAGATTTCCAATTTCGGGAAGCGGAAAAAAACCCGCCTGTTTATTCATGGTATAATGAAAGGGCCAAAAACCAGGTTTTTCTTTGAGAAAGGGATGACGTAACGATTTCGATGCTTGAACGAGAAAAAGCGATTTTGGTGGGAACTGGATCCAAACGAAACGAGGCGGAAATCACTTCCACTTTGGAAGAATTGGCCCGCCTTGCCGAGACATCGGGAGCGGAGGTTGCCGGAAAGGTGATCCAGTTTCGTGACCGCCCCGACCCCGCATGGCTGATCGGACACGGCAAAGCACAGGAGATCGCCGAATGGGCGGAGCAGGCGGAAGCGGATCTGGTCATTTTTGATCAGGAGCTTTCCCCTGCGCAAATTCGCAATCTGGAACTGCTGTTTCCCTGCAAAGTGATTGACCGGACCCAGCTGATTTTGGATATATTTGCCGGTCGGGCCCAAACCAGGGAGGGGCGGATTCAGGTGGAATTGGCGCAGCTTAATTATCTGTTGCCGCGCCTTCAGGGGAGAGGGAAAGAGCTTTCCCGTCTGGGGGGAGGCATCGGCACGCGCGGTCCCGGTGAAAAGAAACTGGAAACGGACCGGCGTCACATCCGTCGCCAAATCCGCGCTCTCACCGCTCAGCTTGAAGAGATAAAAAAACATCGCCGTTTGCTGGGGCAGCGCCGTAAAAAGACCGGGGTGACCCAAATCGCTTTGGTCGGTTACACAAATGCCGGGAAATCCACTTTGCTCAACCGTCTGACCGGAGCGGACAGTTTGGCGGAGAACAAACTGTTTGCGACACTTGATCCCCTTTCCCGCAGTTTGAAGTTGCCGGGCGGGGAACAGGTGATTCTCACGGATACCGTCGGATTTATCCGCCAATTGCCCCATCATCTGGTGGCGGCGTTTCGCTCGACGCTGGAACAGGTGAAAGAGGCCGATTTGTTGTTACATGTCGTCGATGCATCGCATAAAGAGGCGGAGGAACAGATGAAGGCGGTGGAGAAAGTGTTGGAGGAACTGGATGCAGCCCATCTCCCGACTCTGATCGTCCTCAATAAAGCCGATCTCCAACCGGAGCTGAACGTCAATCTCCAGGGCAAAGAGGCGATTTCGATCTCGGCTTTTTGCGACGATGATTTGATGCGGCTCAAAGAGAAAATCGCGGCAATGTTGAGTGCGGAGACGGTGACCGGTACGGCGGAAATCCCGATCCACCGCGGAGATTTGATTGCTGCCCTGTATGAGGCGGCAGAGGTATGTTCAAGCAAGGCAATGGATACAAAGATCCGGTTCGAGTTTCGCCTCTCGCGCAAACAACTCGGGAAACTGCCGCCCGCCTTGCTTCAATTTGCCCGTTTAAGCGAGGAATTTTAAATGTGGGAATGATGGATTGGTGTTTAATGAGTTAAAACATGGTGAATGGATTGAACGAAACGTTTTGCAAGTGGAAGAAAAGATCGCTCCAATGATCGCCAAAATCTCGCATCACGTCGATGAGATGCAATGGAAAGTGCTTCAGGTGTTTCGGAAACTCGGGGTAAGCGAGTTCCACCTGCACTCTTCGACCGGCTATGGATATGACGATATGGGAAGGGAGATTTTTGAAAAGGCATTTGCTGAATTGATGGGGGCGGAGCAAGCTTTGGTGCGCCCGAACATCATCTCGGGCACCCATGCCATTTCCGCGTGCCTTTATGGAATCCTGCGTCCGGGGGATGAACTGATCTACCTGACGGGGCGCCCGTATGACACGTTGCAGCAAGTGATCGGTTCAGATAGAGACGGCTCGGGTTCATTGGCCGATTATGGTATTGCTTATAAAGAAATTCCGCTCACCCCTGCCGGAAATATCGACTGGGAAGCATTTGCTGCCGCGTTGACGGACAAGACCAAAATGATCGGGATTCAGCGGTCGCGGGGATATGCCGATCGCCCGTCGTTTACCGTCGGGCAAATCGGAGAGATGGTGAGGAAAATCCGCTCCATCCGGCCTGATCTCGTTATCTTTGTCGATAATTGTTACGGCGAATTCGTGGAGGGACAAGAACCTCCTCATATGGGTGCCGATCTGATCGCCGGTTCCCTGATCAAAAATCCGGGCGGTGGCCTTGCCAAATCGGGGGGATACATTGCCGGCAGGGCGAATTTGGTTGCCAAAGCCGCCTCCCGTCTGGTTGCTCCCGGAATCGGCATGGAAGGGGGCGCCACTTATGGATACTTGCGCGATTATTATCAAGGATTGTTTCTCGCTCCTCATGTTGTCGGCGAAGCATTGAAAGGAGCGGTGTTTACGTCGGCCTTGTTGCAGGAATTGGGATTTCGGACGACCCCGGCATGGGATGAAACCAGAGCCGATATCATTCAGCAGATTTCCCTGGGCAGTCCTGAGTTGCTCATAGCCTTTTGCCAGGGGATTCAATCTTCCTCGCCGATCGATGCCCATATCAAGCCGGTGCCTGATCATATGCCCGGGTATGAAGATCCGGTCATAATGGCGGCGGGAACCTTTGTACAGGGGGCGAGCATTGAATTGTCGGCGGACGGCCCTTTGCGCGAGCCTTATATTGCCTTTATGCAAGGCGGATTAACCTATTCGCACGTGAAAATCGCGATCGTTCAGGCGTTGGAATTTATGATGGAAACTGGAAAATTGGCTGTTCTCAAGCAAAGTGGATAAAAGGAGGAACCGGGGTTGGAAGTGCTTCTGTGGATTGTGGTGGCTGTATTGTTCCTGCTCGCTTTTGCGGGTTTGTTTATTCCTGCCCTGCCGGATGCGCCGCTGCTATTGGCGGGCTTTGCCGTCTACAGTTTCTTTATCCCCGCGGCGGCTCCACTGGGAGTTTCGTTTTGGGTCACGGTGATCATTCTTACCCTTCTTCTGTTTTTGGTCGATTATCTTTCTTCCAGTATCGCCGTGAAAAAGTACGGGGGCTCCGTCTGGTCCGTTATCGCTGCGATTGTGGGGATCATCGTTTTCCCCTTCATCATCGGTCCGGTCGGAATTATTGTCGGACCGTTTGTGCTGGTGCTTTTGCTTGAGTTCATCCTGAAAAAATCTTGGGGAGAAGCCTTTAAAGTGGCCTTTGGCACCTTTGTCGGCTTTGTCGGCGGAGTGTTTATCAAATTTTTGGTGATGACGGGGATGCTGATCTGGTTTTTCGTCCGCATCGGCATTTCATAACATGAAGAGCCTGGGAAACCGGGCTCTTTTTATTATAAAAAAGTCCGGCAGGAGGCAAAATGAGCACATCAATATGCGCACTTAATCATGTCAATTTTTATTACATCGCTTGACTAATAAACCTGACATGAATACAATTAAAGTATGGAAAGCAGCCTGAGGAAAGGAGGCGGCCGTCGATGAGTGTACGCGATGAGCTGAGGCGGAATATGCCTTTGTTTCCCATTGGAATTGTAACAAAGCTGACCGAACTTTCCCCGCGTCAGATTCGCTATTACGAACAGCAGGGATTGATTCGCCCGGAACGAACCAAAGGGAATCAGCGGTTGTTTTCATTTAATGACGTGGATCGGCTATTGCAGATTAAGTCCTATCTGGAAAAGGGGCTTAATCTGGCCGGAGTGAGAGAGATGTTTAAACAAAATCAGCAAGTCCTGGAAGCGAAGAGAGAAGTGGAGCGGGTGAAAAAAGAACTTACCGAGCGGGAACTGCGCCGGATGTTGAAGCAGCAGATCATCCATCCGAACCGCCCGGGGCAAATTCCTCTTACACATGGAGAGATGTCGCGCTTTTTCCGCCATTAATGCTTCCCTCCTGCTTCCGGTGTCATAAATAAATTGTGAAGGGAGAACGACACAATGGCAAAATACACCAAAGAAGATATTCTTGGGATTGCCGATCAGGAAAAGGTTTCGTATATTCGTTTGACATTCACCGATTTGCTGGGAACAATCAAAAACGTGGAAATTCCCCGCAGCCAGTTGGAAAAAGCGCTTGATAATAAAATGATGTTTGACGGATCTTCCATCGAAGGATTTGTGCGCATTGAAGAATCGGATATGTATCTGTATCCCGATCTCGATACTTGGGTGATTTATCCCTGGGGAAATGAACACGGAAAAGTTGCCGGACTCATTTGTGATATTTACAATCCGGACGGCACACCGTTTGAGGGCGATCCCCGCGGAATTTTGAAACGCGCCTTGAAAGAAGCGGAAGAAATGGGCTTCACCGCGTTTAACGTGGGCACCGAACCGGAGTTCTTCCTCTTCAAAACCGATGAAAAAGGTGAACCTTCCCTTGAATTGAACGATAAAGGCGGTTACTTTGACCTTGCACCGCTGGATCTCGGGGAAAACTGCCGTCGCGATATCGTGCTTACTTTGGACAAAATGGGATTTGAAGTGGAAGCGTCTCACCACGAAGTGGCACCGGGTCAGCACGAAATCGATTTCAAATATGCCAATGCGGTAACGACTGCCGACAATATCCAAATCTTTAAGTTGGTGGTGAAAAACGTTGCCCGTCGTTACGGTTTGCATGCGACCTTTATGCCGAAACCGCTCTTTGGGGTAAACGGATCAGGGATGCACTGCCATATGTCCCTTTTCCAAGGGAAAGTGAACGCCTTCTACGATGAATCTGACGAGCTCGGTTTAAGCAAAACCGCACGTCATTTCCTTGCCGGTGTTTTGAAACATGCCCGTGCTTTTACGGCCATCACCAATCCGCTGATTAACTCGTACAAACGTCTGGTGCCGGGCTATGAAGCACCCTGTTATGTTGCCTGGTCGCCGAAAAACCGCAGTCCGCTGGTTCGGGTTCCGGCTTCCCGCGGACTCAGCACCCGGATCGAAGTTCGTTCTCCCGACCCATCAGCCAACCCGTACCTGACTTTGGCGGTTCTGCTCAAAGCAGGTTTGGACGGCATTAAGCAACAACTTCCGTTACCGCAACAAACGGATCGCAACATCTATGTGATGGATGAGCAAGAGCGCCGCGATGCAGGAATTGACAATCTGCCGGCCAACTTGCAAGAAGCCTTGGTGGAATTGCAAAACGACCCGGTTATGGTTGAAGCGCTCGGCGAACACGCCTTGGCTCATTTTGTGGAAGCGAAAGAAATCGAGTGGGATCTGTTCCGCACCACTGTTCATCCGTGGGAACGCGAGCAGTATATGTCCCTGTACTAAACGGAAAAGTGTACGGCAGAGGTCGAAATTTATTCGATCTCTGCTTTATTTTTGGTTGGATATATCAGAATATTATATATAATTATTAAGGGGACAATCTTAATAAAAAATTTTTTTCGGGGGATATGATGGAGGTCAAGTTTGGTTCAGTGGCAAAGGATTATGCCAGATGGCGCAATGATTTTCCTGTTGAAGTATTTAAGCAGCTGGAAAGTTTTGGCGTGCGGTGGGAGGGGAGAAAGATAGTGGATCTCGGATGCGGAACCGGGGTACTCAGCCGGGAACTGGTGAAAAGAGGAGCGCAGGTTACCGGTGTTGACCCTTCCCCTGAACTGCTGGCTGAAGCGCGAAAGGGGGAGGAGGGAAGCCGGATCTGCTATATCTGCGCGACCGCGGAAAACAGCACTCTTCCGTCTGCTCAATATGAGATGGTCACAGTATTGCGGGCATGGCATTGGTTTAACCGGCCGCAGGCGATCAAGGAGGTGAAACGCATATTAAAGGAAGGCGGACTTTTCATCGTGATGGATTCGCGTTTTGATCTGTCCAAGCAAAATCCCTTGCTCCGGGATACTTTTGTGATGGCAAAATCGTTCTTGCCAAAAGATGCAGTCGATAAACCGGGATCCCGCAAAGAAGAGAAGGAAAGGCTTCTCGGGTTTCCGCTCAGTTGGTTCAGTGAATGGGAAAAAGCGGGTCTCCGGCTGACGGCGGGCTGGGAGTGGGAATATTCCATCGCCTTTTCGCATGAATACTGGTTGGGGAGAATCCGTACTCTCTCTTGGTACACGCTGTTATCGGAAGCGCAAAAACGGGAGATTTCAGACAGGTTGCAAGAATTGCTGGCGATCCGTTATCCCGATGAACCGATCAGCGTTCCGCATGTCTGTTCGGTGGCGGTCTTAAAATACCTTTAACACCGGATAAAAAAGGGAAAACGGAGGTTTGGCCCCTGTTTTCCCGGGTATCAGAGCAGCGGGGTCAGACTCGGCAATAACAACACCCACACCAGGGTGATGAAGGCCCCTATGATCATGCCCAAACTGGAGAAAGTTCCTTCCAGCTCTCCGAATTCAAATGCTTTGGAGGTGCCGGTGCCGTGTGCGCCCATTCCCATCAACAACCCCTTGGCAATCGGGGATTTTAAGGAGAGCAGACGAATTAGCAGCGGGCCCAGAACCACCCCGGACAAGCCGGTGATCATGACAAAGACGGCAGTCAGGGAAGGATTGCCGTGCAAGGATTTGGCGTATTCCATTGCGATCGGTGTCGTTACTGAACGGGGGATGATACTGATCACCATCACTTTGCTCAGCTGGAACAGGATGGCGAACAAGATTGAGGTGATGACAGCCAAAAATGAGCCAATGCTCAAGCTGATCAAAATCTCTTTTAAATATTTCCTGAGCAGATCCTGGTATTTATACATGGGAACGGCGAAAGCGACCGTGGAGGGGCCGAGCATGTAGGTCAAGATCCAGGTTCCCGAAGCGTAGGTGGAGTAGGAAATATGGAAAGTCTCCAGGATGATGATCAGGATGAGCGGTGTGACAATCACCGGTGAAAACAGGACGAATGTGAGCTTGGAGCTGATTTTTTGGCTTGCCACGAAAATCGAGATGGTGAGGACGAGTAAAAATATCTTCAGCAAAATTTCATTCATCAGGCTTTTCCCTTCTTCCGCTTTTGCAAAAATTCGGCGACTAGGCCGGTAATGCACATGACCGCGATTAAACTGATCCAGACCGCGCCGGCCATCCTGAGCCCTTCCACACCCATGATCTGCGGAAACTGGATAATGCCGACCGTGGGAGGAATGAAAAAGAGCAGCAGTTCGGCCAACAGCCATTTTGCGCCTTCTTCGACCCATTCCAGGCGAATGATGCGAAGTTTGAGCAGGAGAAACAGAAGAGCCAAACCGATTATGCTGCCGGGCAGTTTTTCCAGTCTGAGCAAATGCGCAATGCCTTCCCCGCACAGATAAACGAGATTGATCAGCAAGATCTGGCCTAAGACAATCCATATTCTCATAATCTTCACCTTTCTGATGCATAAGAAAAGGAGCTGAGTCAGCTCCTGTGGAAAGATCATACTTATAAGGTAACGAGAATAAATCTATTCGTAAAGAATACATCTTTTATTATAACTATGCCTTTTAGTTATGATTGAAACGATGATTTTTGATCAGGTTGATTAGGGTTTGCGCCGCATAGGAGATATAGCGGTGTTTTTTGACGATGATCCCCAGGTTCCACGGGATGGCCGGATTTATGGGGATGATGCGGAGCCGTTCCGTTGGTAATTTGGCACACAGCGATTGCGGGAAAATCGCGATTCCTAGGCCGGTGGCAACCAGTTCGGCGATGAAGTCCCATTGCGAACTCTTGTAGGTGATTTTTGGCTTGAAACCGGCTTTGGTGCATTCGTGCCAGATCCGCTCGTACAGGGCGAATTCTTCGCTGAGAAAAATAAAGGATTCGTCTTTGAGCTCGGACAAAGAGACGACGGACTTGCCGGCAAGAGGATGCCGGCGGTGAGTAATCAGCCTCATTTCCTCGGAGACGAAAGGAATCACATCGAATTTACAGGAATCAACCGGAAGCATGGCGATGCCCACATCGAGGATTCCGCTTTCAATCCCCTGTGCCACCTTTTTCGAACCAAACTCCATCAACTCCAGCTGGATGCCGGGATAGTGCCGGTGCAGCTTCTCGATGATCGGAGCGAAGAAGATGGTTCCGGCAATCGGCGGAAGTCCGAGGGTGACGTGCCCTTTGTTCAGGTGCATCAAATCGTAGAGCGATTGGGCCAGATCATCAATGGAGTGGATGATTTGCTGCGCCTGTTTGCGAACGATTTCCCCGGCGTCGGTCAGTTCGATCTGTTTGGTCGAACGATCGATCAGGGTGACTCCCAACTCATCTTCCAAACTTTTGATCATCTTGCTGATGGAGGGTTGTGACAGGTGCAGTGCCTGGGAGGCCTTGGTAAAACTTTTGTGCTTGGCTACAGCGAGAAAATATTTTAATTGGCGTATGTCCAACGATCGATCCTCCTGGTTGTTATCGTTCATGTCTTATTGAACCTATTTTACCGATGGAAAACGGATTGCAAAAGGTTTTGGTGAGGAGCGGATGAATTTTGCGAAAAGAATTGGATCAGAAAACAGCAATTGTAACGGGGGCAGGCAGTGGAATTGGTTGGGCGATTGCCCGGAAATTTGCCGGGGCCGGAGCGAAAGTGGTGATTGCCGACATTAATGAAAAAGCCGCGGAAAAGGCGGCGGACAATCTCGCGGCACAAGGCTTTACAGCAGTGGCGGTTCCCTGCGATGTGACGGATGAAAGCCAGGTGGAAACGATGATCTCGCGCGCTGTCAGCCGTTTTGGCCGTCTGGATATCCTGGTCAATAACGCCGGCATTCAATTTGTTTCCAATCTGGAAGATTTCCCGACGGATAAGTTTGAACAATTGATCCGGATCATGTTAATCGGGCCGTTTATCGCCACGAAAAAAGTGTTTCCCATCATGAAGGAGCAGAAATTCGGCCGCATCATCAACATGGCCTCGATTAACGGCCTGGTGGGGTTTGCCGGAAAAGCGGCATACAACAGCGCCAAACACGGCGTGATCGGCCTTACCAAAGTGGCTGCGTTGGAGGGGGCCACGCATGGGATCACGGTAAATGCACTATGCCCGGGTTATGTCGATACGCCGCTGGTACAAAATCAGCTTAAGGATCTGGCCAAGACAAGAAACGTTCCGTTGGACAAGGTAATGGCAGAAGTGCTGTTTCCGCTTGTTCCGCAGCAGCGCTTGCTTGACCCGGAGGAAATTGCCGATTACGCGCTCTTTTTAGCCGGCGAGCGGGCCAAAGGAGTAACTGGACAAGCAGTCGTCATCGACGGAGGCTATACGGCCCAATAAGGGCGGGAACAAAGTGCATGCCGTAAAAGAGGATGATCAAACAGATCAGAAAAAATTAAAAATGTTTCCCCAAAACACGGAGAGCAGAATGGTGACAAATTGAAACAGGAGCATGAGCATTACGTTGCCTCCTTTGTGGCAGGAGTGATCCGTTTTGTTCGATTTATATGTGGTTTATCAGACAGGGGTGTCGGGGAAACGAGGAAAGGAAGAGTATACACTTGCAGAAAAAGCCGGCTCCAAACCCATGGAACCGGCTTTTTACCATCTATGATTATTGTTGCTGCGCGGTGCTGCTTTGCCGGCCGGGGCTCGGAAGCAGAATGATGACGAACGCGATCACGGCGAGAATGAACGCGACTCCGAAGGGGAATGTCGGGCTGATGGCGTGAAGTACACCGGACAAGACCGGAGCGACGCCTGCACCGAGCCAGCGCACGAAGTTGTACACCCCGGAAGTCACACCCCGTTCATAAGGAGAAACTTCCATGGCATAACTGGTGAATAACGCGTTGTTCAGTCCCGAAGCCAAACCGGAGAGAATGACGAGAATGATTTCAATCCAGATATTTTTGATGAAAAAGAGCAAAAGCAAGAAGACTGCAAACGCGATTAAGCTGTAACGGAGAAGAAACTTGTAAGAGTATTTTGCTTCCAATTTGTGAGCCAGTACGGCAGATCCATAAGCCAAGCACAGCCCCCATCCGAAGAAGACCAGTCCCAACTGGATCGCAGAAAGGTTCAGCACCAGCGGGGAATAGGCCAAAACGACAAAGAAACCGTAGTAATAGAGCATGGCTGAGATGCCGGCTTGCAAAAACGGACGGAAGGAAAGCAGGTGGGCCAGCTCTTTTAAGCCGGCTTTTCCGCGGCGTTCCATGTTCGACGGTTCATAAACGAAAAAAGAGACGAGCAAAAAGGCTAAAAAGATCAGGATACTGGTGGCAAAAAAGGGAAACCGCCAGCCGAAACCACCGAGAATTCCCCCGACCAGGGGACCGCCGGCCATGCCAAGTCCGATTGCGGCTTCATATAATCCGACTGCTTTGCTTACGTCGCTGGACAATGCGATGAGCAAAGTCATGGCTGTGGCGAAAAAGAAAGAGTTCCCCAATCCCCAGCCGGCACGAAAAATGGATAATTGCGTGATGGTGCCGGAAAGGGCGCAACCCAAAGAGAAGACGGTCACAATGGCCAACCCGATGATCATCATTTTTTTGTCGCCCAGTTTTCCGGTCAAAAGCCCGGCAGGAATCATAATGAAAGCCATTGTAAAAATATATGCGGTGAAAAGCATTTCGACCTGCCAGTGACTTGCTCCAATCTGGTCGGCAATCACCGGCAACAGTGGGTCGACGACGCCAATTCCCATAAAGGCGAGAAACGTGCCGAACACGGTGATGTTTCTCGCCCGCTTTCGTTTTTGCTCCGATAACTCCATATCACTCATCTTCCTTTGCAAATTGATTTAATTGGACTTTGATTTTTTGCTGCAACTCAGTGAGTTCCTGAGTGAACTTTTGCATGCGCTCGATTTTGGCGTGGAGCATGTGGATTTGCCCGGACAAATGTTTTTTGATCTCCAGCAGTTCCTCGGGGCCAAAGCTGCCATACTCCGTATGATTTTGTTCAATCATTTTCTTCAGATGGAGAAACTGCTGCAACTCCTGCAAAGAAAAACCCAAAACCTCTTTGGCGATGAGTACTCTGCGGATTTGTTCGATATCTTCATCCGTATATAGGCGGATCTTGCCATCGCTCCGTTCGGGTGGGGGGATTAACCCTATTTCCTCATAATAGCGCAAGGTGCGTTTGGTCAAACCGGTGATTTTTGCGACATCGTCAATTTTGTACCAATTCATGTCCAGCCCCCTCAACATTCTCCTACTATATCGATTTTTAACGTTCACGTCAAAGTAAACTATTTCTCAAAAATAGACTGTATTTATAGTATCAGCATAATTAACCCGCGATTACTTCGATTTTCTAATATTTTTGTTGTCGAAAATTATCAGGTGTCCGACTGCAGCAATGAAAAAGACCGCATGATCGCGGTCAAAATAATGCTTTTGGCAAAGTTGGCGGTTGTCACCGAGCCCTTTCGCTTATTGTGAATTGGCCGGTCAAAGGGACACCGTCTCTCCCGAGTATCCCGACACTTTCATCTCCGGGCCGGTTTTTTGGGTCATGACCGTTTTCTGATCTTGCCTAAAGGCTTAAAATACGTGATCAAGGTCATGAGGGCCATCGCCAGAATATTGAACAGGGAAACATTGATCAGCGACAAACTTGTCGTTTGAAATTGATGATGATGAAAGGAGCCCAGACCGAAGAGGGCTGCATGTTCCAGGAGAAAAGAGAGCCAATTATTCAAAAAAAAGATGCCGATCAGAATGATAAAAAGGGTCAAGGCAAACTTGATCACAACCCAATAGTGTTTGAACAGGCCCCATTGCGTCCAGACTGACAGCAGAATGCCGGAGATGAAGGCCACCAGAGCCGGATAGCGAATCAGTGTGGCATCGATGAGATGCATGTTGGCCAGCGTATAATAAAGCTGTTCTCCGTCTTCCGCCTTCTGCATGTACAGTCCCAGCAAAAGCATGCAGATCGCCCCGCCGAACCAGGCTATGACGGAAAGGACATGGATCGTGACCAGTAAGTTCTTTTTCCGCAGATTAAGTCGATAAGCCATGATTGAATCCTCCGTTTTTTGTACTTCTGATTCCCGTAACAAGGTTCTGCAATCCATCATAAAGGAACGGGAACCCTGCTGGAACCTGCCAAAGTAGGATTCAATCTCAGACCTAAGACTTACTTTTTACCCGGATCATCCGCTGCAGCGTCTGTGCAAACGAAGCGGCCGACTCCAGCCCGGCCCAAAACAGTTTCATCTCCGTTTCCAGCTCTTCCATCACACCGGCATCCGGAAAGAGTTCATGCAGGAAGTAGCTGTTTTCCACCTGACGGTTGGTGATATTGATCGATTCCAGAAACGGACGGTCCCAGACCTGTTCGTTTACATGTTTCAACACGGACAGAAAATGGGCAGTGCGGCTCATCTTCTCCTGTACATCGGACCGGAGTGCAGTCGAGATGAACTCTTTTGCCAGGTCGGCCGATTTGCAGGCGGTGGGGACGATCAACATGTTGGCCAAAAGCAGAGTCGCCTGATTGTCACCGAAAGGCAAAGGAGCCACTTGCGGTTCAAAATCCATTTGTTCGCTGCGCCAGCCGGCCATCTCCAGGGTGGTGGTCAAAACCATCGCCGTTTTTCCGCGCACAAACGCATCTGAGTTGGGATGGTGTGTTTCCGTCTGATGAATGGTCGCCACCCGGTCGCGATACAACAAGTCGTGCAGAAAGTCGAAGGTTTCGACCAGACGCTCTGGATGCTCCGCCGGGTTTGTCGGGCTGATTCCTTTTTGCAGGGCGAACACCGGCCAGCGGCTGAACGAGGAAGAGAGGGAAATTCCGTATAAATCGATAATTCCGTCACCATTGGTGTCCCGTGTCATTTTTTTTGCCGCATTTACAAATTCGGATTGTGTCCAGGCGGATGCCGGTTCGGGTACTCCGTAGCGTCTGAACAATTCCGGGTTGTATGCCAAATAGACGGTCGAAAAGGTGACCGGGGCGGCTTTGATCTCTTTTTGACGGCGAAACGCCTGAATCACTTTGGGATACATGGCCGGTATTCGATTGGCCAGGAGAGGCTCCAGATCAGCGAAGGAATCTAGATTGTCCATCTCGGCGAACTGCCGGTCGGAAACGAAAACGAGGTCGGGGTCAAGCCCCATTTCCCTGCTTGTCCGCAACGATTCCCAGAAATAAAAGGAAGGCAGGCTGAGCACTTTCACATCAACATGAGGATGTTCCTGCAAAAAACGTTCGATAATGACCGGCAACCCGTTATCGACAAAAAAAGAGGGGGAAGGAGCCAAAATACGAAGAATTCTCCGCTGTTTTTCCGTAATTTCCAGATCAGGGGAGACCATGGTTCCCTGGCCGGGTTTTTTGACAATCAGTCCTTCTTTCAGCAGTTCATCGAGAGATTTCCGTACCGAAGTACGGCTTAATCCATAAAATTTGCACAATTCATTTTCGGAGAGCAGAAATTCACCGGGTTTGATGTATCCGGACAAAATTTGTTCCCGCAAAATGTTTGCGAGTTTCAGGTAACGAAATTCTTTTTCTCTGCGCATGCCAATTCTTCTTTCTGAAAAAGTCTGGGTAAAAGAAATAATACAGCTATGATACTGCTATCATAGTTGTATCATTCCTGCACCTGAAATGCAAACAAGGTTTTGAAAATTTATCATTCTCTGCGGAAATCGATTCTCTTGTATGATGACGCTTCTTCTTTTTCCGGAGTAATTTCGACGGGGCATGAAACGGAGGGAGTTCAGGACAGTAAGCGGATCTTGCCGGGATTGATTCATTGGGAGGGGACAGATTGATCAAGACAATTATCTTGACTAACATAAAAATTCATGATATTTTGAATTATATATAGATACAAGTAGCATACAAGTTTTACTGATCAGGAAGAAAATACTGTGTTATGAACTTTGCAAGCCCTTTCATGATGTGATATTCCTGCCCAAATCCGCCCTGTTTCCAGTACGGTGCCGGTTGTTTGAAAGACGCAATACGTCGTTGTTTCACAGAGCTAATCTCGCTGAACCAAGGCGGAAGAGTCGTGGTTTCCGACTCTGTCTTGACCCATGCAAAGGCTGGCGCTTCATCCTTTCAGTCTCCGGGGCCGGCGATGTTGTTGCCATGGAAACACTGTTTGTTGCTTCGGGGGGATTCCTCTCATGTTTGTTCTGATCTTCTGTCGTTACCAGGTTGCAAGATAAAATTTACGGACAGGGGAGAGCAGAATGAGGAAAGGACTTTATTGGCTGTTTATAATGGCTGTCATTCTCGGGATGGTGGTGAACATTCGTCCGCCCTTGAAAGCAGCAGCGAAAACCCCGCCGGCCAGCAGCAATCAGCCTTTTAAATTGGCTGATTATTCCGGGTTTATACGGGAAGCCCAGCCCCGGGCCGATGGGATCCGGCACGTGGATACTCCGGCGATGATTGAAAAACTGAAAGTATTAAATGTGAATACGTATTACTACCTTCTTTGGTATCAACCGACCGATTGGGACGACTTCAAAGATGAGTTTTTGCCAGCTGCCAAAGATGCCGGCATCAACGTTGTTTTGTACCTGGTTCCCCCTTCGGAGTCGACAGGCAGCCGGAAATCGTATCCCTATACCACCGACTATGTGGCATGGGCAAGGGCGATTGCCGAACTTTCCCTGAAGTACCCCAATCTCATCGGGTGGAGCATCGATGATTTTAACCAAAACCTGGACACTTTCACTCCTGAATATATGGCGCAAATGCGGGAAGCCTCCAAAATCATCAATCCCAACCTTTGGTTTATGCCGTCGTTTATGCCGGTGATGTATTTCCCGGCCCTGACGGAGGATTTTATGCAAACGCGGGGGGATTACATTGACGGGGTGATCATCGCTTACCGGGATGATCCGTACCGCAACACCTCCATCTGGTCGACGGAGCAGGAACAAATCGACGCGGCGTACAACGTGTTGAAACCTTATCATATGCCGCTGATCTGGATGGTCTATACTTCTTATCTGACCAGCACCCCGTCCAATCCGTCGGTAAAATATGTCCGCGAAACGGTGCAGACGGCGGCGAAAAATCTGCGGACGGGCAAGCTGGCGGGAGTGATCACGTACGAACTGGAGAAGGAGTTTGTTCAGGAACTGGCTGACCACAAAGCTTTCAACGGTGACGGGTACATGAGTTTTTTCGTGCCCGCAGCGGTTCGCACGAGCGCGGGAAACAGCGTCTCTGCTTCGCAAATCATCCATCCGGACGGTTCCGGCAAGTATGAGCTGTCGTTTCGGACGATGGCGGAAGGCCCGAAGCTGGCCGGCTATCATTTCAGACAAGTGCTGGTGGATGACCAGGTGGTCTGGGAGCAGGATGTGGCGCAAAACCCGGTCAACGGTCAGTGGGACAACGTGAAGCTCGATCTCACTCCTTATCTCAAAGGCAAGAAATGGGCCAAGCTGACGATTCGTCTTTATGAGAAAAACGGTGTCACCAATTACTGGGACAACGTCGGGTTCGACCGTTTTGAGCCGAATGGGTTCACGCTGGAGAACGGGGATTTTGAATGGAAAGGCGGCTGGGACATTTCCAGCAATTATCACGGGATGATCGGCGAAATCCTCATTTACGACCCGAACCGTCGGCAGAAGGCGTTTGAGGCTGTGGAAGCGGCTTACGTTTCCAGCGCTTTGTATGATGAAGTCGCCCGTTCCAATCTCAACATCGGGATCAGGCAGAGCCTGCTCGTCCAGGCAGACAAGGCGATTGATGCCTATTTTGCCGAGTATAACCAAACGGCGATCCTGATGCTCCACGCTTTGTCCAATGAGATACATGCTCTGGCCGGCAGACAGATTCCAAGGAAAACAGCGGAAAGCTGGATCGACAAGATCGAACGGCTGAAGCAGCTTTACCGATTGAAATTGGAATGAGCGGATCAGGAGGGATGAAGATGAGAACAGGCAAGGTGGCCGCTTGGATGCTGATTTTGTTGTTATGCCTGGGAACGGTTGCAGGGTGTTCAAACTCTGCCGCACCTGCCGGCAAGTCGGGGACGGTTGAGCTGGAATTCTGGACGATCAATCTGAAGAAAAATTTCTCCGGCTATATTGAAAGCTCCATTCAGGAATACGAAAAAGCTCACCCCGGAGTCAAAATCAAATGGGTGGATGTTCCCGGTGCGGATGTGACGGAAAAATTGTTTACGGCGTTGTCAAGCGGGAAAGCCCCCGATGTGGTCAATGAGACAACAGACGGGATGTCCATGTTGCAAGGTTATAACGCATTGGAACCAATTTCCGATTTGGTGGGGAAAGAGAAATTGACTCCGTACATTGACGGTCTGGTCAAAAGCGTGACCAACCGAGACGGAAAGGTAATGGCTATTCCCTGGTACCATGCGGGCCCGCCGATCGGCTTGATCAATACCGAACTGTATAAAAAAGCAGGACTCGATCCGGACAAACCGGCGAAAACCTGGGATGAACTGTTTGCATACGGCAAACAGATTCACCAAAAACTGCCGAATGTCTACGGATCGAACGACTTGCCCGTGTTTGAGGCAATGGTCACCGAAGGGCTGCCGATTTTAAGCCCTGACGGGAAAAGGGCGGTGTTCAATTCCCCGGAGCACGTGGCCTTTGTGGAAAAATTTGTCCGTGCGTACAAAGACGGAGCCATTGCCCCGGGAGCGATTGTAAAGGATGATCGCCAGTTGCAACAAACCATCGACAATCAGCTGACGGCACAAGTTGGTTTGGCGGGGTCTTTCCAGTTGAACAATTATGAGAAAAACGCGCCCGGCGTCATTCCCAAACTGAAAGTGGTTCCGCCAGTGACCAAAACAGGCAAGGTGGCAGTAAAAGATATCCAGCTCTTCGTCATTCCCAAAAAATCAGAGCATCCCAAAGAAGCGGCCGACTTTGCCCTGTTTATGACCAGTGCGAAGAAGCAATTGGAGTTTTGCAAGATGGTGCCGATCTTTCCGTCAACCAAAGCGACGCTGCAGGATCCCTTTTTCACTGATTTTGAGGTGAAAACCATCCAGGACCAGGCCCGCAAAATGATGGTTCAATACGCCCCGAACATGACACTGTCCTATTCGGGTGTTCCCAAAGGGGAAGAATTGCGCGAATTTTACCTGGAACAAATCCGGGCGGCCATGCTCGGAAAGAAATCAGTGAAAGATGCGCTGGACGCCGCAGTCAGACACTGGAATGAAGCCCTGGCCAAGCAATAACCTTGCAACAGAGAACAGGCAGCAGAATAGGTCGATCTGCTGCCTGATTCCATGAAAGGGGGATATAAAGTGGCCGTTGAAACTGTTCCGCCTCCTGAATATTCAGGCTCGAAAAAAAAGAGAAAGAAAATCCCTCTGCTTCCTTACCTGTTTTTGTTGCCGGCACTCGCTTTGTTTTTCACTTTTGACTATTTGCCCATTTTCAGTGCTTTTTACTATTCCTTCACCGAATTTCACGTGATCTCCCCCGCTGAATGGGTGGGCTTGGAAAATTACCGGACGCTGCTGCACGACCCGCGGTTTTGGACCGCAGCCAAAAATTCAATGACCTATTTTCTCATCATCGTTCCCATGCTGATCACGCTTCCCTTGTTCCTGGCGATTCTCGTCAACCAGAAATTGCGGGGGATTCAACTGTTTCGGGTGATTTATTATTTGCCGGTGATCACCTCGATGGTGGCCGTGGCGATCGTCTGGAAATATTTATACCACCCGGCGGGGTTGTTAAATGCCATTCTTCAGGAGCTCGGCCTGCAAAAAGAAGCGGTCAACTGGCTGTTAAACCCCCGCACGTCCCTGCCTGCCGTCGCTTTGCTTGAAGGTTGGAAATCGATGGGGTTTTACATGGTGATTTACCTTGCCGGGTTGCAGTCGATCGCTCAGGAACTGGTTGAGGCCGCGAGGATCGACGGCGCCAACCGGTTGCGCGTTTTGTGGCATGTGTATTTGCCCCAGCTGAGGCCCACCATCGCCGTCACTCTGGTGCTGGCCACATTGGGCAGTGTGCAGATGTTTACCAGTATTTACATCATGACCGGTGGCGGGCCGCTTGACAGCACCCTGTCGCTTCCGCTCTACATTTATCAAAAAGCGTTTGTCGAACTGGATATGGGCTATGCGACCGCAATGGGCATGGTGCTCTGGCTGATTTTGATGATTTTGACATTTATCAATTTCAAACTGTCAAGAGGGGGGCAGGTCTGATGAGTGTGAAACGCAGGCGCGGTTGGCTGCGTGCCGTGAAAATGACGTTGATGTATCTTCTGCTGACCGTCATCGCGGTTATTTTTATCGGGCCTTTTTTGTGGCTTCTTTCAACCGCGTTCAAATCGAATGGCCAGGATGTCTTCACCTTTCCGCCCGACCTGATTCCGAAGCCGCCGGTTTGGGATCAGTTTGTGGAAGCGTTGACGGTCATTCCGTTCCCGAGATATTTGCTGAACACCTTCATCCTGATTGTGATCATGGTGCCCGCCCATCTGTTTCTGACCTCTCTGACGGCCTATCCGCTGGCGAGGATGACATTCCCGGGCCGGAACCTGATATTTTACGCAATCATCGGGACCATGTTTTTTCCGGAAGAGGGAAAATTGGTGCCGTTGTTTATCATTGTGCAAAAATTGGGACTGATTGATTCGTGGTGGGGGTTGATCATTCCGGGACTGGTCGGGGGATTTTCCGTTTTTCTCATGCGGCAAGCCTATCTCACCATTCCGAAAGAGCTGGAGGAAGCGGCCATTTTGGACGGCTGCGGACCGTTGCGCCTGTGGTGGAGCATCATGTTGCCCCTGACCAAACCGACGCTGGCGGCATTGAGCGTCTTCTCCTTTATTTCTGTTTGGAACTCGTTCATCTGGCCGTTGATCGTTCTGAAGAATGATCATTTGTATCCGCTGGCGTTGGGACTCGCTTACCTCTCCGGCACCTTTGGCGATGATGTGCGGGCGATGGCTGCTGGAACGGTGATTTCCCTGGTTCCGATTATCGTCTTCTATCTGCTTATGCAGCGCTATTTCGTTTCCGGAATGCAGGGTGCGATCAAACAATAGGAGGGAATCAGCTTGCGGTTGGGAGTGATCGGGTACGGAAGGAGAATTCAAAACATCTTGGCCGAAATCGGCAAAATCGATCCACGCTGCCGCGTTGTGGCCATCAACGATATTCGCAACGGTGAAATCAAACAGCAGATGGGAGACCGGGCGGAAGGCATTGCTTTTTTTGACAGCCCGGAAGCGATGGCAGAGGAGGCGGAGCTGGACGGAATCCTGATCGGGACCCGCTGTTCCCGTCATGCGGAGATGGCCTTGCGCGTTTTGCCGAAGGGAATTCCCTTGTTTCTGGAGAAGCCGGTGGCCACCAATGAGCAGGATTTGCTCCGGCTCAAGCAGGGGTTTGAGTCTTCGGCAACCGAAGTGGTCGTCTCTTTTCCGCTGCGGGCAGCGCCTTTGCTCAAGTTGGTGAAGGAGATTGTCGATTCGGGAAAAATCGGTACGGTCGAACACGTGCAGGCGGTGAACAATGTCCCGTACGGCGGTGTCTATTATCACCACTGGTATCGTGACGAGCAGGAAACGGGCGGGCTCTTTTTGCAGAAGGCCACCCACGATTTTGATTATATCAACTATCTGCTGGGGTTGCAGCCGACGATGGTTTGCGCCATGACGTCCAAACAGGTTTTCAAGGGGAACAAACCGGCCGGTTTGAAATGTGCCGAATGCGATGAACGGGAGATTTGCCCGGACAGTACGGTCCATATCCGCAAGTTGCCGCACGAAACGCCGGCAGGCGAATACTGCTGTTTTGCCGTCGATACGGGAAACGAGGATTCCGGAAGCGCGCTGATCCGGTATGAGACGGGGATGCACGCAGTCTATACGCAAAATTTCTATGCCCGGCGAAAGGCTGCCAGCCGGGGTGCCCGTCTGCTTGGCTATAAAGGGACGCTGGAGTTTGATTTTTATGCCAATGCGATTAAGGTTTACATGCACCATTCACCGCGGGTTGAAACTTATGAATTGACCGAAGAGGCAGGTCATTTTGGCGGCGATGCGGTACTGGCCCGCAATTTCATCGAGGTGATGAAGGGAAAGGCGAAGTCGAGCGCCCCGCTAGATGCGGGTTTGCTCAGCGCATGGATGTGCCTGAAAGCACGGGAGTCTGCGCGGACCAATACGTTTCAGCCGATTCTCTGGCCAGGGGGAGTTCGCGCGCACGATTCCGGGGAGGGGAAAGGTCATGCCTGAAATCAAAATCGGCATCATCGGCCTCGATACTTCACATGTTACGGCCTTCACCCAATTGCTGAATGATCCGGATCATCCGCATCATGTGCCGGGAGGCCGGGTGGTCGCAGCTTTTCCGGGCGGTTCGCCCGATTTTGAACTCAGTTTTTCGCGCGTCGGGGGTTACACACGTCAACTTCGCGATCAGTTTGGCGTTCGCATCACCGCCACGCCGGAAGCCACAGCCGAGCAGTGCGATGCCATTTTGCTGGAGTCTGTCGATGGGCGGGTGCACTTGCAGCAGTTCAAAAAAATCGTGCCATTCGGGAAACCGGTTTTCATTGATAAGCCTTTGGCCCTCAATTCTGCTGATGCCCGTGCCATGCTTGAACTGGCCGCAGAACATCGCGTCCCACTGATGAGCTGTTCTGCCCTGCGCTACGCGGAAGCGTTGACGACTGCGCTCGCTGACGGCGGGCAAGAAGCCGTTTTCGGAGCGGATTGCTATGGGCCGATGCCGCTGGAACCGACACAGCCGGGACTCTTCTGGTACGGCATTCATCCGGTTGAGATGCTGTTTGCCATCCTGGGAAAAGGTTGCCTCGATGTCACCGCGATCAGCAATGACGGGCAAGAGATGGCGGTGGGACTCTGGAAGGACGGCCGCATCGGCACCGTTCGCGGCAACCGCAAGGGAAACAACGGATTTGGCGCCTTGCTTCACCGTCAGACGGGAACGCAGTACGTCGATGTGAACTCCGGCGCAAAACCTTATTATGCCAGTCTGCTTGAGCGGATCATGGAGATGTTTGTGACGGGGAAGCCGCCTGTCGACCCGGAGGAGACGTGGCAGATAATCCGCTTTATTGAGGCAGTGAATGAAAGCCGGCAGACAGGAAGAAAGGTGTCATTATAACGGACACCTGATCCATGGCGGCAAAGGGGAGGCGGTGTAGTGTTGTTGAATTTTGGTCTGGCTTCGATGTTCTACCGATACAGTTGGGGGCATAATGATTGGCTGGAAGCGCAACGGGATACGGCCGTCCGGCACGTGGATCTTGCCTGCTGCCGGAGGGACAGCGCGGCTTTTCAGGTTTTGGTCGCCGCAGATGAGCCGTTTCTTCTTACCGTCAGCACAGATCCCCAGTTTTGGAAAGGAGGACCGCTGCCGGTCATCCGGCTTGATGTCGAACTGGATGCCCCGTTGCAACTGGAAGTTAAATTGATCGGCCTGGTCGAAGATGATGACCGCTGTTTAAAATCTGACGTGTTGCTGGAGAAAAGTTCGTTATTTGTGGAGCGGCGAAAAATTCAGGCTGTGTGGGTGGAGTGCCACGCGACGGAGGATACCCGGCCCGGAATTTATCATGGGAAGATCCGTTTGTACAGCCACACTCTGTTTGAAGATGAAAGGACGGCCGGTGAATGTTCCTTTTCCCTCACTGTGAAAGATTGGATGTTGCCTGAACCGAAGGAATACCAATTTTATCTTGACCTGTGGCAACATAATGCAAACATTGCCAGAAGGTATCAGGTGCCTCTTTGGTCGGACGAACATTTTGCCATTTTGGATCGTTATTTGCACAGCCTGGCCCAGCTGGGACAGAAGGCGGTCACGGCGGTCGTTTCGGAAATCCCATGGTCGGGGCAATACAGTTTTCGGGATCGGGAACCCGCCGATTTGTTCGAGTACAGCATGGTGCGGATCACTCGGGAGACCAATGGTCGGTTTTCTTATGATTTTTCCGCGTTGGATCGTTATGTGCAAATGGCGGAACAACACGGCATTGCCGCGGAGATCGAACTGTTCGGGTTGCTGGGCATTTGGCAGGACGAGGAGGCGGGCTACGGGTCGGTGATGGCGGATCACCCGGATGGAGTGCGGATCCGTTATTATGACCAAAGCTCGTGCACCTTCCGCTTTATCCGCAAACGGGCCGATTTTGACGCATATGTTCAGGCCCTGCATCACCATTTGATCGACAAGGGGTGGATCGAACGGGTTCGTGTCCTGGCCGACGAGCCAAAAGATTTTGCCCTCTTTCAGAAGCAATTGGCCGCGTTGCAGGAAGCAGCTCCGTCTTTTCGCTATAAGTTGGCCATTCATCGCACCGAGTTTATTCAAAAAAATCCGGGACCCATTCATGATTATGTCCCGATCTTGAATTGTGTCGCTGCCGAATACACCCGTCTGCTGGATCTGAAGCGGCAACTTCCGGGAAAGATACTTTTCTACGTTTGCTGTTACCCTGATTTTCCCAACACCTTTCTCTCCTCTCCGCCACTGGAAAGCAGAGTGATCCCCTGGTTGGTGGAGAAATTGCAGCTGGACGGCTTTTTGCGCTGGAATTACACGGTTTGGCCGGAAAGTCCACTGGAGAAACTCTCCTATCGCGCTCCGGGCTGGAAAGCCGGCGACATGAACTTCGTCTATCCCGGTGCTGCCGGAAAACCGTTGCTTTCACTTCGCTACAAATGGCTGCAAAGAGGCATTCGGGATTATGAATTGATGCAGCTTTTGAAGCGCTCCGGACAGTCGGAAAAAGTGGAAAATTTGTTGAACCGGGTGTTCCGTTTTCGGGATGCCGGCGAGCTGCACCCGGAAGCCCGAAAGAAAAACACGGAGCTGTACAGTTTGGAGCCGGCCGATTATGACCGCCTGATCGGCGATCTCTGACATTGAATCTCGGGAAAAAAATCCCGCATACTGACCTGCAAATTTTTCGGAAAAGAGGTGAAAATCTGCTGCCAAAGGCGGAGGAGCAGCAGAGTGTTTCCATGCCGGATATTCGTTTGCTCCAAACGGATGAACTGAAAGAGGCTGTTCAACTTTCCGACCGGATCTTCCGCAAATCCGGCCGGAGGTCGATGGTTGAATCGTTTCCCCAGGTGTTTTCTTCCAGCCTCCGGCAGTCGTTCGGTGCGTTTGCGGAGGGGAAACTGGTATCATTTGTGGGGCTGGTTCCTTCCGTAGTCCGGATCGGTTCGGCGCGATTGTCCGTGTATTCTGCCGGTTCGGTTTGCACGCACCCGGAATATCGCGGGAAAGGCTATGCCGGTGCGGTTTTGCATTGCCTTTTGTCTCATGTAGACAAAGCGGGAGCTTCCCTGTTGCTGGTGTCCGGCTATGGCCCGTTGTACAGGCGAATGGATTGTGTTCGCTTCGGAGCGGTTTCCCGTTTTACCATCGACCCGGATTCCGCAGCTGTCATCGCCAGGAAACCGGAGATGGCAAATGTCCGGTTCAGGGAACTGGAACCGGCGGATTGGTTTTCGTTGGCAAGATTGGCCGGGCTGCGCGAAGTTTGTTACGAGCAGAGCCTTTGGGATATAGCCAACCTGATCCAGGCCCGGGCGATGGCCGATTGCCTGAAGCTACATCACAAGGTGTGGGTCGCAGAGCGGGAAGGGCGGGCGGACGCTTTTGTCACAGTGGGCGTTCCTGATCAACCAAATCCGGAGCAGCCGGCGCTTGCCATCGAATGGGCGGGTCACCCCCGTCTGATTGCAGGAACGCTTGCTCATGTGTTCCGGTCTGAACAAATCGGCCGGTTGGATGTACCGGTTCCATGGTACGAAACGGAGCTGCTTGAGGCCTTGTCTCCCGCGCAGCATCAATCCGAGCAAAATTTGGGAACCGTCCGCATCATCAATCCGGAAAGGCTGATCAGTCAGCTCCGGCCTTATTTGTGTGAGAAAGACCGGCGCTCAGGTGAAAGTTTGCGGGTTTGGCAGCAGCCGGACGGCCGGATCAGGATCAGCTGCAACGGTCAGGATGATGTTCTCGATATCCGCTCGTTCGCGTCGCTGTTGTTTGACCCCGAACCGCATGATACGGGCAAGCCGGGTTTTCGATCGGCCGTGCAGAAATTGTTCCCGGTTCCGTTTCCCTATGCCGGCGGGCTGAACTATGTGTAGGAATCGGCGGAAAAGAGCGTACATGAGATCAGGCGCGGAAGGAGATGTTTCAGTCCCAGGCCGCTCATGCCGCTTTTCACGGAAGCCGGGAAAACTTACCGAATTTTAGAAGTCTCTCTTTTGCAGAATTTGTCACGACAGGTGGATTTGGAATCTTTATAATTCTGAATAAATTGACAATTTATTTTCTTAATTTTATAATACAAGTATAATACATGTATTAATTTATTGTATAAAATCGATATTTACAGAATGATATAACTCACGGAAAGACAAACAAAATCAGGAGAGAAAAGGAACCGGATCAACTGTCGGGAGCCTCGGACGGGAAGAGGGGCCCGGTTCGGCTTGCCGATGTTAATTTCATGCAAAAGGTGGATTTGGCGATGAACATGGCGCGTGTAGGAGTGTTACTGGACCGGAAGGCGGCTGTGCGCCGGTGGGAATACGGGTTGAATGTTTTTCAGGCCTATATCGGCGAAATTTTGGCTCATGCGGGGATCCCGTTCAAATGGGTGGACGGGGTGGAACAGCTGTCTGAACAATCTCTCGATGTTTTGATTGTCGCCCTGGAACGCAAAGATGCAGAAACTGCTTCCGGGATCTGGAATTTTGCCGAACGGGGAGGGACGGTGATAGCCTGCGGGAGGCTTTCCTGCCTTGCCGGACGGCTTGGGTTTTCCGAAGGAAGGACGCTGGGCCCGGGTTATGTGCAGTTGCCGGCGGAATGGGGGGCCATGAGGCCGCTGAGGTTTTTGCAGGCTGCTCCCTGGATCGCTGTGGAAAAAAATGAGCATTTTTGCCGCGGGATCGGCCGGGTTTTCAGGGATGAGCCGCATGGAGAGGAAAGCGGGGCCGCTTTGCTCCAATTTCGGGTGGGCAAAGGTGTGATCGATCGCTGGGCCGTGGAGATCGGAGAGACGGTTGTCGGGCTTCAGCAGGGGAGAGGGCCGGTGATCGAAGACGGAATTCCCGCCCCGGACGGAACCGGTTCTGTTGATGACGGAATCCTGAAAGCGGACGACCGCAGTGAAATGGACTGGGAGTTGGACCGCCGGAGAACGGAATCCGGAACTCCTTATTTTGCTTGGCCGTATGCCGATTGGTGGAGAGAAGTCCTGATCAGCCATTTGTTGAGGAGAGTGACTGGCCGGGGGATGACATTGCCTTTTCTCGGGTACTGGCCCGCCGGAATCTCGCATGTGGCGATGCTTTCCCATGACAGTGACCTGAATGTGGATGAGTCGGCCGAAGTCACCCTTTCCGTGCTTGAGGAGTGTGGGGTGAAATCCACATGGTGCATGCTCGAACCGGGATACAGCCCTCGTATTTATCAAAAGGTGCGGGCGGCCGATCATGAATTGGCCTTTCATTACAACGCGCTGGAGCAGGACGGTGGCAAGTGGGATCAAGCGGAATTCCGGCGTCAGCTCCGCTGGTTGAAAGAGGAGACGGGTCTTGAGACGGTCACTTCCAATAAGAATCACTATACCCGTTTTGAAGGCTGGGGAGAATTGTTTCGCTGGTGCGAAGCCTGCGGCATTATGTCCGATCAGACGAGGGGGCCCAGCAAAAAAGGAAACGTCGGTTTCTTGTTTGGCACATGCCATCCTTATTTTCCGATCGCCTGGTCAGATGAGAGAAACCGCATCTATGACGTGCTGGAAATCGGCTTCCTGACACAGGATCTCGATCATTTCCGTTTGGCTGACAGCAGCCTGATCGTCCCGTTTCTCGAGCAGGTGCGACGTGTGCAGGGGGTGGCCCATTTTCTGTTCCATCAGGTTCATATTTACCGGCAGCCGCTGGTGCGCGAGGCCTTGCGCAAAGTGGTCGCCGAGGCAAAACAACGGGGATTCGTCTTCTTGACCGGCAAACAGATCAACGATTGGGAACGGGCCCGCCGCAGAGTCCGGATCGAGGGCATGAACGCAGACGGTTCTGTTTGCCTGTCCAGTGACACCGACCTGGACGATCTGGTGATATGGGTTCCTCTTCCCCGCTCTCATCTACGCCGTTCAGACGGATCTGCGGTAATGAAATTCGGGGTACCCTGCGTCAGGAGAGTGGTGACTGTCAAAGCGGGGGGCAGAAATCAAAGCCGGTGAGACAACGAAAAAAGATGGGAGAGATCCGCGATGAATAAACGCAGGTTGGCGTTGCACGGCGGACCGAAAGTGAAGACATCGCCGTTTGGCACAGGCAAACGTTTTGGCGTGGAAGAAGAGAAAGAGCTGATGGAGGCGCTGGAACAAAATACGCTGTTTTACCATCACGGAAAAAAAGTAAAGCAGTTTTTGCGCGATTTTAATAAATTGTACGGCGTGAAATACAGTGTGGCCACCTCTTCCGGTACGGCTGCCATCCACGTGGCGCTGGGAGCGGCCGGAGTAAGCGTGGGAGATGAGGTGATCACGAGCCCGATTACCGACCAGGGCACGATAATCGGGATTCTTTATCAGAATGCGATTCCGGTGTTTGCCGATGTCGATCCTCATACGTACAACATGGATCCGCAATCAATCGAGTCCCGCATCACTTCACGGACCAAGGCGATTCTGGTCGTCCATCTGGCCGGCAATCCCTGCGATATGGATCCGATTATGGAAATTGCCCGCAAAAACCATTTGAAGGTGATTGAAGACTGCGCACAAAGCTATCTGAGCCGGTACAAAGGGCGGCTGGTCGGCACGATCGGGGATTACGGATGTTTCAGCACGAACGATTTCAAACATATCTCAACGGGAGACGGGGGAATCGTGACGGTCAACTCGGGAGATGAGGAGGAGTATCGCGTCGTTCACGCTTTTGCCGACAAGAATTATCAGCGTTTCGCCGGACAGGTGCAGCGGGATCTGTCCTATCTGGCCCCCAATTACCGGATGACCGAATTGCAAGGCGCGGTCGGTGTCGCCCAACTCAGGAAACTTCCCTGGATTTGTGAGAGAAGGCATCAATATGGGGAGCGTCTCAGCAAAGGCATCCGCAGTTTGCCGGGGGTGCAGGCTCCCCGGGTTTACGAAGGCGGCTGGTCCAGCTATTGGTTTTACATGTTCCGCCTCGATCTGTCAGCTCTCTCCTGCAGCCGCGAAGAGTTTTCCCGGGCATTGGCAGCGGAAGGGATTCCCAACCAGCCGGGCTATATTCCCGAAGTGATTTATTTACAGCCGCTATTTCAAAAGAGGCAGGCTTACCTGAACAGTCATTTCCCGTTTGACCTGTCCGATGTTGCTTACCCTAGGGGGCTCTGTCCGACGGCGGAGCAGATTTTGCAAACGGCGATTCGCGTTGGCATCAGTGAGTTTTTCAGCGAACAGGATATCGAGGAGATGATTGAGGCGGTTGGGAAAGTGGCATCTTGGTACGCGCATTGAGGGGGAGCGGAATGATTCTGAATTGTAGCGCCATGGGAAATGAATGCAAGGGGGCTGCGCCGATCAAGAGGATGAGGGGCGGCGGGAACGTCGGCGCGGGAGAAACGGAATGAGGGCGATGCTGGCACTGGGAACGGCCAAAGTGGACATCACTCCGCTCAAACCGGTTCCTTTGGCCGGTTTTATGAAACGGGCCGGGCCTTTTGACGGAATATCGCAGCCCCTCTACGCCAGAATTTTGTTTTTTGAACAAGAGGAGATCCTGGGCCGGAAACGGGCTGCAGTGCTCGTATCGGCGGACATTATCTGGTGGGGCCAGGAATTGACGGCAAGGTTGCAACACCGGTTGGCAGAAAGGTGGGGAATCCGGGAACCGTTTGTGATCCTGCATGCCACTCATACCCATTCCGCCCCGCAGACCACTTATCGCTTTACCCCTTCGTTGGGCAAACCTGATTCCGGGTATATGGAAAGGCTGGAAGAACGGGTCTTCGCGGGAATTGAAGCGGCAGCCGGCAGGGTCGAACCCGTGATGGCGGAACGGGGAAGAGGGGAGTGTCATTTCGGCATTCATCGCCGCAAACGGATCGGCGGCAGGATGGAAATGGCCCCCAATCCGGACGGGCCGGCTGATCCCGAAGTGAATGTGGTGCGCTTTTATACCCGGTCAGGGCAGACGAAAGCGGTGCTTGTTCACTTTACCTGTCATCCGACCACAACGGAAGAGAATTTCGTTTCTCCCGAGTATCCCGGCGTGGCCATGGAAAAAATCGAGCGCAGTTTGGACGCGGAGGCAGTGGCCGCTTTTTTGCAGGGATGTTGCGGGGATATCCGTCCCGTGTTGGTCAGGTCAGGGCGATTTTATCGGGGAAGCAGGAAAGAAGTCGCCATGCTGGGGAACACACTTGCCAATGAGGCGATCCGCCTTTTGCAGCAACCGATGGAATCGCTTCGGCCTTGCCGGTTGACGGGAAGAACGGCCAGCATTTCTTTGCCTTTTCAGAAGTTACCGACAACGGCCGAGTTGGAGCAGGTGAAAGATCAGCCGACCGTGATAGGGGAATGGGCGAGATTGCTGTTGCAGGAACCGGAACGGATTCGCCCCGGCATCCCGCTGAAGATCAATTGGCTGAAGCTTGTGGAAGGATTGTCACTGTTGACGATGAACGCGGAGATCGTAGTGGAATACGGGCTGTTTGTCAAACGGCAGTTAGGCGGTTCTGTGCTGCCTGTTCCATACAGTAACGGGATGATCGGTTATGTGCCGACAGCCGGGCAGGTGGCGGAAGGGGGCTATGAAGCGCGGGATTCGCTGTTGTACTTCGGGTTGCCCGCTCCGTTTGCCCCTTCGATCGAAGAGGAGATTTATTCGGCCATTCTCAATCTGATAGAAGAAAAATAAACGGGGGAGTTCATTTCCTGTAAAGGATTCCGGGCAGGAGGATAAAACCGTGAAATTTCTGGTGGGGATCGATGCAGGCGGCACAAATACCGTCTGTGGCCTGTTGGACGGCAGAGGCAATCTTCTTCACAAAATCCAGGAGCCTACCGAAGCGCATCTGGGTTATGAACAGGTGATTGACAAGATCGCCCGGATGGTGAAGTCGCTTCTGGCATCGGAACAAATCGCTCCCGGACAGGTGCTGGCCGTTGGCATTGGCAATCCCGGCCTGGTCGATCCGGATCGCGGGCTGGTGCGGTTCGCCGGCAATCTGGGATGGCGGGATGTCGAAGTGGTGAAGTTGCTTCAAAACAGACTGAATATTCCGGTTTTCGCAGACAATGATGTGAGAATGTACGCATTTGGTGAAGCGATCAGAGGCGCCGGAAGGGGTTATGATCATGTGCTGGCCATTACCCTCGGAACCGGGATCGGCGCAGCGATGGTCAACCAGGGGCAGATGTATTACGGCAGCGGGTTTATGGCAGGCGAAATCGGTCATATTCGCATGGACGGAGAACAGGCTCCCTGTGCTTGCGGCATGTACGGATGCCTGGAGACCGTTGCGTCGGCCACCGGCATCGTCAGACAGGTTCGCGAGGCGATTGCCAATGGAAAATCAAGCCTTTTGCAGTCGTGGTTTCCGGGTGAAAATCTGTGCAAAATCACGGCGGCCGATGTGTCCAAAGCATACGATGCCGGTGATGCCGTGGCAGTCGAGGTACTGCAGCATACCGGGAAGTTATTGGGCAAGGCGCTTTCGTATGCCGTGTCGTTGTTCAGTCCGGATGTGATCGTGATCGGCGGGGGAGTTGCCCGGGCGGGAGAACGGTTGTTGCACCCGGCCCGGGAGGAGTTGAAGCGCTTTGTTTACAAAGGATATTGGGCGCGTCTAACCATACGGACGGCCACATTGCTGGATGATGCCGGGGTGATCGGCAGCGGGCTTCTTGCCAGGCAAAGATTGGAGGAGGCATCACCCGCTCAGCTGCATCAGCATCACCGAAATGGAAATAGGGAGGAGAAATGATGGTGCAAACACACACTTATCAAGAGATTAAACGGCAACCGGAGACGTGGAGGCAGACAATCGGGATGGCATTGTCCCGGGCGGATGAGGTAAAACAAACATTTGCCGCACTTCAGCCCGAGGAAGTGATTTTTACCGGTTGCGGAACCTCCTACTATGTTTCGATCGCCGCCGCGGCTGCTTTTCAGGAAAAAACCGGACTTCCCGCCTGGTCGGTGCCTGCTTCGGAAGTGTTTCTCAACCCGGGTTCCGTATTTTCCAAAAAAAGAAAAACGATACTGGTCGGCTGCTCCCGCTCGGGCAATACTACCGAAGTTGTCCGGGCAATTGAATTTGCACGGCAGAACAAGCTGGCCCATTGTTTCGCCATCACCACCCGGCCTTCCAGCCAATTGGCCGATAAGGCGGATACGGTGTTTCATTTGTCGCACGTGCAGGAAAACAGCGTGGTGATGACTGGTTCTTTTACCAATATGTTGCTGGCAGCACAGCTGCTGGCGGGGATTCTGCCGGGAGATGAAGCATATCTGGGGGAATTAAAACGGTTGCCGGAAATCGGGGAAGACGTGATCGCCAGGGTGGAGCCGCTGGCGAAGGATATCGGAAAAGACCGGAATTTCAGCCATTATATTTATTTGGGGATGGGGGCACAGTTCGGCTTGGCCAATGAGGGAATGTTGAAGTTGAAAGAGATGACGCAACTTTTTTCCGAGACATTTAATCCGCTCGAATTCCGGCATGGCCCGATTTCCGTGTTAGATGAAAAATGCCGGGTCATCCTGCTGAGCAGCCAGTCGATCCGGCCTTACGAACGGGATGTTGTCGATGATGTGCGGAAATTTGGTGCCAATGCATTGGTCATCGGCGATCGGCTGGAAGATTTTCAATGCGATATCAAAATTGAACTGAACAGCGGCCTCACAGATCTCGCCCGGGGTGTCCTTTATCTGCCGTTTTTGCAGCTGCTGGCTTATTACCGAACGCTGGATTTGGGGCTGAATCCCGACAGGCCGAGAAATCTGGATAAAGTGGTCTTGTTGAAAAACTAGCTTATCTGGACTGGAGACGGCGGGTACAAAGAGCGAAAATTCGGCAAGCCACCGGGGGTGAAGCCCTGAAAATGGGGAGGGTCGCGGCACCCATCCGACCGGACATGCGGATCAAATCACTGAAAAAAGGGGGCCAATATATGGCGGCAATTGACTGGCTCGTCCTGATTCTCTATTTCCTGTTGATGATTGGAATCGGTGTCTGGTCATATCGCCGGGTAGGAAATGCGGAGGATTATTTTACGGCCGGCGGAAAAATGCCATGGTGGCTCGCCGGAGTGTCTCACCACATGTCCGGCTACAGTGCTGCCGTGTTTGTGGCATATGCGGCCGTTGCCTACCAGTACGGGTTCACGATCTACGTGTGGTGGGCTGTTCCGGTGTCGATTGCCGTTTTTGCCGGGGCTTTTACGATTGCTCCGCGCTGGACGCGCTTAAGGGAGCATTACCAAATCGGATCGCCGCTGGAATACCTGTCCACTCGTTACAATGTCCCGACGCACCAGCTCATGGCATGGAGCGGCATTTTGTTAAAAGTTTTCGATATCGGTGCCAAGTGGGCGGCGATTGCCATTCTCCTGCAAGTGTTTACCGGTCTTCCGCTCTCTGCCGGCATTCTGCTCTCAGGTGGTGTATCGCTCATTTACTCGACGATCGGCGGGCTGTGGGCTGATGCCTTGACCGACTTCGCACAATTCCTCATCCAGTTGGCCGCCGGGATTGCCATGTTTGTGATCGTGCTGGCCAATCTAGGAGGGATCGGCGCGATTGCCGGGATGTGGAGCCGGTTGCCGGCGGGGCATTCGGACTTGTTTGCCGGGCCGTATACGCTCTGGTTTGCGCTGGCGTTTCTGCTGATCGATTTTTTCAGCTACAACGGTGGCACGTGGAACCTGGCCCAACGATATATTGCAGCACCGTCCGGTTCCGAAGCCCGTAAGGCTGCGCTTCTCTCCGGTATCCTCTATCTCTTCTGGCCCCTGGTTCTGTTTTATCCGATGTGGGCCGCGCCGATTTTCTTCCCGCATCTGAAGCAGCCCGACCAATCTTATGCTTTGCTGGCGACGAAGTTTTTGCCGCACGGTCTGACCGGATTGGTTCTCGCCGGGATGTTCAGCCACACGATGGCCATGACCACGTCTGATGCGAATGCCATTTCCTCAGTTTTCACACGCGATATTTTTCCGAGGCTGCGCGGCAAGTGGACCATGCTGAGCAGCCGGGGCGAGTTGATCGTCGCCCGCACGACGACGCTGGTGCTTGTTTTGCTGACCATGATCGTGGCTGTGGAACAGAGAGCATTTGGCGGGGTGCTGGGACTCCTGGTCTCCTGGTTTGGGGCCTTGGTCGGGCCGGTCTCAGTCGCCATGCTGTTTGGGTTGTTGCCCGCGTTTCGCAACAGCGGACCGGCAGCCGCCATCGTCTCGCTCATGGCCGGAGTGTTCACATTTGCGCTCGACAAAACCGTCTTTGACGTCAGTGAAGCGGCACAACAAGGGTTGCCGGTGCTGGTATCGGCCATCGTTTTTGCGGTGACGGGCTGGTGTACCCGCAACCGCCGCCCGGAAGTGGAGCAAATGATGGAAGTCCTCAGCGGGGATTCCGGGGATTCAGAATCGCCCGGATGATGGCCGGCAAACGGAAAAACAGGAAGGAGGAGGCTTCCGTGAGTCGGGGATTGGAACCGATGATCAAGAAAACGGTGGATACTTTGCAGGTACATGTGTTCGAGAATCGGAATGCGATGGGAATGGCCGCTGCGGCAAAGACGGTGGAGAAGATGAAGGAAACATTGTTCTGGCAGGGCAGAGTGCGCATGGTTTTTGCCGCGGCGCCCTCGCAAAATGAATTTCTTGAGCACCTTTGCCGTGCGGACGGAGTGGACTGGACGCGTGTGACGGCCTTTCACATGGACGAGTACATCGGACTGCCGGAGGATGCGCCGCAACGGTTTTCCCGATACCTTCAGGAACATTTGTTTCGCCATGTTCAACCGGGCACGGTTCACCTGATGAACCCGGGTAATGATCCGGAGCAGGAATGCATCCGCTATGCCCGCTTGCTGAATGAAGCGCCGATTGATATTGTCTGCCTCGGAATCGGAGAGAACGGACATATTGCTTTCAACGATCCCGGTGTCGCCGATTTTGCCGATCCTGTTGTGGTGAAAACCGTCGAGCTTGATGAGGCATGCAGGAAGCAGCAGGTTCACGACGGATGTTTTCCCGATCTTGCCTCTGTTCCGAAAACGGCATTGACCCTGACTGTACCAGCGCTCGTCTCAGCCCGTCATCTCATTTGTGTTGTCCCGGGGCCCACAAAACGCCAGGCGGTGCACAGGACGCTCACGGGTCCGGTTTCTCCGGATTGTCCGGCATCAATCCTGCGGACACACGGGGATTGTATTCTGTATTTGGACGGGGAGTCTTACGGGGGGAGTCAGCATGCAGGAAACTGAGCTCCGGCTGGTTGAAGGGGTGGACTATCGAACCGGATCTCCCGTTGCCGTTGAGATTGAGGACGGCAGGATCCGCGACATTCGCAATATCAAGAGAAGTGACGATTTACCGTGGCTGGCACCGGGCTTCGTCGATCTGCAAGTGAATGGATTTGCCGGAATCGATCTGAATGCGTTGCCGCTGTCCGCTGAAGCGCTGTTTTCCTTGACCCGGATGTTATGGGCGGAAGGAGTGACGGCTTATTTGCCAACCGTCATTACCAACAGCGATGAAGCCATTGAGGAAGCGCTGCGGGTGATTGCGGCGGCAATCCGCGAAGAGCCTCTGCTCGAACGGATCATTCCGGGCATTCACCTGGAAGGGCCATTTATCTCGCCGGAAGACGGACCGCGCGGAGCCCATGATCCGGCTTATGTAAAACCCCCGGATTGGGCGCTGTTCCAACGCTGGCAAAACGCGGCTGCCGGGCGTATCCGCCTGGTTACGCTTTCGCCGGAGTGGCCGGATGCCATCGATTTTATCGAAAAATGTGTCCGAACCGGTGTACGCGTCGCGATCGGACACACGGCAGCCGGTACAGAACAGATCGCTGCTGCCGTTCGTGCGGGGGCGAGCCTGTCCACGCACCTCGGCAATGGAGCACATGCGATGTTGCCGAGACACCCCAACTACATTTGGGATCAGCTCGCCGAAGATCAATTGCTGGCAACGATGATCGGTGACGGATTTCACTTGCCCGATTCCGTGTTGAAGGTCTTTCTTGCCATGAAAAAGGAAAAGGCGATGCTGGTCAGCGATGTCGTCAGTCTCGGGGGACGCGAACCGGGGGAGTATGAAACGCATATCGGCGGGAAAGTGGTGTTGACGCCGGAGGGAAAACTGCATCTGAAAGAGCAGCCGCAGCTGTTGGCCGGTTCGGTGCAGACTTTGCGTCAGAGTGTGTCCTATTTGATCCGGAAACAACTCTGCAAGTTGCCCCAAGCTTGGGATATGGCCTCAGTCAGGCCTGCTGCTTACCTCGGGTTGCCGGCGCTGCGGGGGTTGGCGGCCGGAGCCCCGGCAGATCTGGCCGTCTTTAAACAGACAGCCGGGGAAATCCGCATTTTCCGGACGATTAAACGAGGTTGCGTCCTGCATGAAACTGGGTGACAACCGGAAAAGGAGGAGTGGTGCGTGGCGGAAACGGTCATGGAGCAGTACTTTCGCAAAATCGTGGCTCATCTGGAAAGGTTGCGGGAAGAAGCGGACGCGGTCAAACGTGCCGCGCGATTGATCGCGGATCATGTCAAACAGGACAAGATCGTGTACGTTTACGGACCCGGAGGCCATTCAAATCTGGGGGCGCAGGAAATCTTTTTCCGGGCCGGAGGGCTTATGCACATCAGCGCGATTCTCGATGAAGGCACGCTTTTAAGCGGGGGGGCCCTGCGCTCGATGGCGATCGAACGCACCCCGGGATACGGAGCGATCGTCATCGATGATTACCAGCTCGGGGCCGGTGATCTGCTCATCATCGTCAATGCTTACGGAATCAATGCGGCGACCATCGACGCGGCACTGGAAGCAAAACGGCGGGGGGTGACCACGATCGGCGTAACCTCGGTGCAACATGCCGCCATGACCCCGGAAAACCATCCGGCCCGCCATCCGACAAAGAAAAATCTGTATGAACTCGTCGATGTTGTTTTGGACTGCAAGGTGGAAGTGGGAGATGCGGTTGTCAGCATTCCCGGTCTGGAGCAGCGTGTCGCGGCGATTTCCACTTTTGCCAATGCTTACCTGTTGAACAGTCTGATGGCGGAAGCGGTACAGCTTTTGGTTCTGGAGGGAGTGACACCGCCGATCTGGATGAGCGGAAACGCCCCTGGCGGCGACGAGGCCAATGCGCGGTTTATTGATCGCTTCAAAGGACGGATCAAAAAGCTGTAGATCGTTGATCAGGCCGCGTTGTGATCTTTCTTTTGCGGAAGTGCTTGGGTTTCAGCAGATTTTCGGCCCGGGAAGAGATGCCCGGGTCTTTTGCTTGTTTCACTCCGGAACACGGAATGACGCTGATTCGTTGACTGTTTAAAATACGCGGTTGTATAATAAAATTCAGTGTCATAATTTCGGATGGAGGGTACATAGGTGTTAACGACGATTAAAGAGGCAGCCGCGCATGTCGGACAAGAGGTAAAACTGGGCGCATGGCTTTACAATAAACGCTCGAGCGGAAAAATCATGTTTTTGCAGTTGCGTGACGGAACTGGTTTTATCCAGGGAGTTTTGCTGAAAAATCAAGTATCTCCCGAGATCTGGGAAGATGCAAAAAAGTTGACCCAAGAGAGTTCCTTGTATGTTTGGGGCGTTGTCCGGCAGGATGAACGCGCTCCGAGCGGTTTTGAGTTGGACGTGACCAAGATCGAGGTGATTCAGGTTGCCGACGAGTATCCGATTGCCAAAAAGGAGCACGGTGTCGACTTTCTGATGGATCACCGCCATCTGTGGATTCGTTCCCCGAAACAGCGGGCCATCCTCAACATCCGCGCGGAAATTATCCGGGCGGTGCAGGCGTTTTTGGACAAACACGGCTTTACGCGGGTGGATCCGCCGATTCTGACTCCTTCTTCCTGTGAAGGAACCACCAATCTGTTTCACACGAAGTATTTCGATGAAGATGCTTATTTGACGCAAAGCGGTCAGCTGTACATGGAAGCGGCGGCGATGGCCCTGCGCAAAGTGTACTCGTTCGGCCCGACGTTTCGCGCCGAAAAATCGAAAACGCGCCGCCATCTGATCGAGTTTTGGATGATTGAACCGGAAATGGCTTTTGTCGATCACGAGGAGAGCCTGAAGATCCAAGAACAACTGCTTGCCCACGTGGTGCAATCCGTTTTGGATCATTGTCAGGCAGAGCTTAAAACATTGGATCGTGACATCTCCGCCCTTGAAAAAGTAAAGGCGCCTTTCCCGCGCATCACCTATGACGAAGCGGTTGAACTGCTGCATAAAGAAGGCTTTGCCGATTTTAAATGGGGGGACGACTTTGGGGCGCCGCATGAGACTAAAATCGCGGAAAGCTTTGACCGGCCGGTATTTATCACCCATTACCCGACTGAAGTAAAGGCGTTTTATATGAAGCCGGATCCCAACCGCCCTGAAGTGGTGTTATGCGCCGATCTGATTGCACCGGAAGGATATGGGGAGATCATCGGGGGCAGTCAGCGCATCGACGACCCCGAATTGCTGGAAAAGCGATATGAAGCTCACAATCTTCCGCGCGAAGCTTACCAATGGTACCTGGATCTCAGAAAATACGGGACTGTTCCCCATTCGGGATTTGGTCTCGGACTGGAGCGGACGGTGGCGTGGATCTGCGGCTTGGATCATGTTCGCGAAACCATTCCGTTTCCGCGTATGCTTAACCGTTTATACCCGTAAGGAGAATCGGGATCAAGTGAGGGGCATCGGTTCAAACCGATGCTTTTCCATTTTTCAAGTCTATTTTACGCCAAAATTCCTGTGGTATAGTAGAAAGACAAGCGAGGTGGATAAGCATGGATGGAAAAGGATCAGTGCAGACGGCTCTGGTTCAACTCCTGCAGCAGGGCTCCCTCTCTTTGCCCGTTCTCTTATTGACGGAGTATAAACGGGTCGGATTATCTGAAACGGAAGTTATGTTATTGATTCATATTCTTTTCTTTCAGGAGAAGGAACAAAAGCTGTTTCCGACGGTTAGTGAATTGGAGATGAGGATGAATCTCACACAGGAACAGATCGTCGATATGATTCAGCGGCTGGTGCGCGGCGGTTATTTGCGGATTGAACATGAGGTGAACGAGTACGGAGTCCGCAGTGAACGCTATTCCCTTGTACCGCTGATGCAACAGCTGGTTTCCTCATTTATTGACCGGGATTCGGCGGAGGAAGAGTTGGATGGGGAGACATACGATCGAGTTTTCCAGCTGTTTGAACAAGAGTTTGGCCGGCCTTTGTCACCGATGGAATGCCAAATGCTGGCGAGATGGATTGATGAAGACGGATATTCGCAAGAATTGATTGAATCCGCCTTGCGGGAAGCGGTCTTTTGCAGCAAGCTGAATTTCCGGTACATCGACCGGATTTTGTTTGAATGGCAGCGCAATAATGTGCGGACAGCGGAGGAAGCAGTGGAGTATTCGCGCAAATTCAGACAAAAAGGTATGTTATACCAGTCCGGAATCAGAGAAAAACAACATCGGGCCAGCGGCTTCTCTTTTTATAACTGGGTGAATCAAGAATGACGGAAGAGCGAAATCTTTCGTCTATTTTTTTGTCGCCGGGACAGCTATCCTCTTTAAGGCATTTGTTTGTTGCATACACTTAGAGAGAAAGGGGGGATCGTTTGTGGCTGATACGGTAGGGGTTTTGGTAAGCCGCCATATTTTTTCCGACTGCATCCGGGATCGCACGCCGTACGAAGTATTTCCCCATTACGATCAGGCCGCACGCCAAGTGGGATTAAAACCAATCTTCTTTACGATTGAGCATGTGAGATTGGCTGATCGTACCGTAGACGGATTTACCAGAGAACCTGACGGGCGTTACCATCAACAACGCCACCCTCTTCCCAAAGTGATTCATAACCGGATCAAACCCGCCGTCTTTCAGATGAAGTATCAACTTCTCCGAGCCCTGCCCGGATTGATCATCTTTAATAGGGATAACCGCATGGATAAGTGGAGAGTGGCGCAGATTCTTGAGCGGGAACCGGAGTTAAAGCCGCACCTCCCGGAAACCTTTCTCTATCAACAGCCCGTTTTGCAGAAGATGTTTGACCGCTTCGGTGCTTGTTATATAAAGCCGCGGAACAAAAGTTTGGGGATCGGCGTTTGCCGCCTGATGCACAAAAACGGGGCCATCTGGATTGAGGATGCCAAAGGGGCAAAGGGAGAAGTTCCGTTTAATCAGCTTCCGGCCTGGATTCACAAACATATTCACGCTCCTGTGATTGTCCAGCAACCGATTTCTCTGCTCACGATCAACCGGCGGCCCGTCGATTTTCGTGTTTCTGTTCAAAAAGACGGAACGGGTCAGTGGCTGGTTACCGGTATCGTAGCCAAGGTAGGAAAAGAGAATGCCGTGGCCACCAATGTGGCGGTCGGCGGCAAAGCGCGCAGGTTTGACGAAGTAATGGTCGAAGCTGGATTTACCAAACCGGCATCGGTGCGGGAAAAGATGGAGCGGGTTGCGGTGATGGCAGCCAAAGCGCTGGAAAAAAGCATTCCCGGGATGGCTGATTTGGGTCTCGATTTGGCGATTGATGAAAAAGGAGATATCTGGATCATCGAAATCAACGGACGTGATTTGCGCATTACCTTCCATCAAGCCGGTGATCTGGAATCGTGGCGGCGCACTTTTGCCGCACCGATGGAATATGCCGCTTATCTTTACCGCCAGCCGCCGGCAGAAAAGCCGGGAAAACCGACCGTGGCCCTGATCACCCCCGGAAATTTGCCTGTTCACGGTGGAAAAAGCGGCTCTGTTGAGATTGTGGCCCGGTCCTGGGCCAAGGAATTGGGAAAAAACCATCATGTGTTGCTGCTGGGAAATCAGGTGGAAGAGATGGCGGATGCGACGGCGCTCGACTTGAAAGCTCCCGTGACGCAGCAATATTACAAAAGGGTGGAACAGTCGCTCAAGTTTCTGAAACCGGATATCATCCAGGTGGAAAACCGGCCTCTCCTTTTAAACCGTCTGGCCAAAGCAGCTCCGAATGCCAAAAAAGTCCTCTTTGTGCATTCGCACACTTACCTTAACCCTCCGTACGCCAATCGCAAAGCGCTGAGAAAGTTGCTGCCCCGCTATGATTTCATTTTGACCAACAGCCGATACATGGCCGATTGCCTGAAAAAAGAGTATCCCCAGATTATGCATAAGCTGAAAGAAATCTGGCTCGGGGTGGATCTGCACCAATTTGCTTCCATTCACGATCCTGCCGTTCGCCGGCGAAGGATTGAAGAGCGAATCCGGCATCAATTAAACGGACGCCCGGTCATTCTCTATGTCGGAAGGATTATTCCGCAAAAAGGGTTGCACTTGCTGATCGAAGCCTTTAAACAAGTGCGGGAGGTGCATCCCGCTGCCGTTCTGTTAATCGTCGGCAGCAGCTTTTACGGGCGGAACGTGGAGACCGGCTATTTGCGAAAATGCCGCCAGCTGGGGCGCGAGCACGGTGAACAGATCCGTTGGTGGCCTCATATTCCGCACCAGGGGTTACCTGAGGTTTATCAACTGGCTGATGTTTTGGTCGTTCCGTCAGTTGGCAAAGAGGCATTTGGATTGGTGACAGTGGAAGGGATGGCGACCGGGCTGCCGATCTTGGCGACGCAGACCGGGGGGATTGGCGAACTGGTTGAAAACGGGGTGAATGGACGTTTGGTCTCACCGGGGCCGGGTTTGAGCAAGCGCATTGCCAAAGTATTGGTCGAGTGGTTGAACCGGCCGGATCAGCTGAAGGAAATGGGGAAAAAATCGCGCATAAGAGCGGAAAACTATTTTGGCTGGAGTAAAGGAGCCAAAGAATTAAGCGAAATTTATCACCGGTTGGCTTGAGCGATCTGCTCAAGTTTTTTATTGTAAAAAAATCTGACATCATTGTGGTTGGTGATCTCTCTGTATGATAATATACAAAACAAATGTAAGGTATTATAACATAATTGAGGAATCGGGGGATCACCATGAGGCTGGATCAAGCACTTGACTCAATGTGGATGATGCTGGCGGCCGTTTTAGTCATGCTGATGCAGGTTGGATTTGTTTTGCTGGAGGTCGGTTCGACAAGAGCGAAAAATGCCGGGCATATCGCCGTGAAACAGGTGATCGGTTTTTCGGTCGCCGCTCTCGCTTTCTGGGTTGCCGGCTATGCGGTTGCCTTTGGTGAGGGCAAGTGGATTGGCACAACGGGTTGGTTTTTGCATTTGCCCCAGGATTCGGGGGCATTGCCGATTTCGGTTTCCTACTTGTTCCAGTTTGCTTTTTTGGCCGTTTCGTTGGCCATCGCCTGGGGTGGATTTGCTGAGAGAGGAAAACTGGGGATTTATATTGTCTTTGGAGCCATTTACTCCATCTTCATTTACCCTGTCGTGGGGCATTGGGTTTGGGGGGAACACGGCTGGCTCCATCTGTTGGGAAAACAAGACTTTGCCGGTTCCACCGTCGTCCATCTCCAAGGCGGAGTCGCGGCGCTGGTGGCCACGATGATGTTGAAGCCGCGACTGGGCAAATTTGACAAACGCGGAATGTCCGTTGAAATTCCCGGTCATAACCAGGTTTACACGGTGTTGGGGGTTTTTGTCATCTGGTTTGGATGGTTCGGCTTTAATCCGGGCAGCGCCACACATGTTCAGGACGGACTGTTTGCCTATGCGGCCTTGACGACCAACCTCGCTGCTGCCGCCGGAGCCTTGACCATGTACTTCATCTCGCGCATCACTACCGGTAAAGCCGATATTTCCGCGACTTTAAACGGAGCGCTGTCTGCATTGGTGGCCATTACCGCCCCCTGCGCCTTTGTCCGGCCATGGGCGGCGGTGGTGATCGGAGCGGTTGCCGGAACCGTCGGATATTATTCAGGAAAATGGTTTGAACGAAAAGGAATCGATGACCCGGTCTCGGCCGCTTCTGTCCACGGGGCGGCAGGAGTCTGGGGAACGTTATCCTGCGGGATTTTTGCTGCTCCCGACCTGGTGAAAAATGTTGGAATTGGGAGAGCCGGTCTCTTTTATGGCGGAGGATGGGAACAGCTTGCTGTCCAGGCGCTCGGGATTGTTGTCACGATGGCATTTGTGGCTGCAGCCTCCTTTGCGGCATTGTGGGTTCTGGAGAAGGTGATCGGATTGCGCGTATCCGAACATGAAGAACGGAACGGGTTGGATTTAAGCGAGCACGGCCGTTACGGATATATCAGTCTGCCGTTTCCCGTAAACCGGGTTGAAGCACCGGATCGTCGTGAAACCGTTTGGGAATCGGGGCAAAAAGTGCTTTGAGCAGAAAGGAATGGAAATAGGGGCGGGGTTCTCTTCGGAAGGTGACCTCGCCCCTTTTTTGAATGATTTTTAGTCTTCCTTCCCGTGACGCGCTGAAAAGAGACGATTGTTTCCTCAAAACCCTTTGTACTCCGGTTCTTCCCGTTCCAGCTCTCCGACGCGACGCTCTACCTGTTCAATGATCTCAAGCACCGTCTGTGCTGCTTCAGAGAAGACTTTTTTGGCGTCCTGCGTTTGCGATTCCACGGAAAACTGCTCCAAACCTGCTTGTGCACTGCGAAGGGAAGCCAGGCAGGTTTTTACTTTGGCTGCAACAGTCATAAGCAAAACTCCTTTCTGCTGTTAATATGCGCAAAAATCGGGATGAATAGGCCGATTGGGATGCTTCCATACTATACAGAGAAAAATTACTGAAAGTTAGTGGGGATTGCGACATGGCGGATTGGATTCAAGTGATTGTACAAACATTGATAACCGTGGTCGTCTTGTTTGTGTTGACCCGGTTGATGGGAAAAAGACAGATTATCCAACTCTCCCTGTTTGAGTACATCACCGGGATCACCATCGGGAATCTGGCGGCCCACATGTCTCTGGAAATGAAAGAGGGATATTTGGGTTTTATTTCCCTGCTCGTCTGGGTGGCGGTCATTTTGTTTATTCATTTCTTGCAGCTGAAGAGCAAGACGGCCCGCGACTGGCTGGACGGCAAAGACACTGTCTTGATCAAAGAGGGAAAAGTGCTCGAGGATAACCTGAAAAAAGAGAGAATCACCATCGATGAGTTGATGTCCCAGCTGCGCAAGAAAAATGTGTTCAAGCTGTCCGATGTCGAGTTTGCGGTGATGGAACCGAACGGGATTATCGATGTCATGCTGAAAAAGGAATGCCTTCCGCTGACGCCCAAGATGCTGGGGCTGAAGGTTGCGGAGGAACGGGAACCGGAAATCGTGATTATGGATGGCAGCATTTTGGATGAAGCGTTGTTCCGCTTGGGCCGTAATCGGCGCTGGCTCAAGGAACAGCTGGAAAAGCAGGGGGTGCAGTTGGAAAATGTATTTGTCGGGCAAGTCGACTCCAGCGGCGAGCTGTATCTCGATGTGTATGATGACAAGCTCCAACTGGCGAAACCGCAAGAAAAACCGGCGCTCCTGGCGACTCTAAAAAAATGCGAAGCCGATTTGGAAATGTTCGCTCTGTCAACCGAGCGGGAAGACGTCAAAGCGATGTACGGAGAATGTGCCGCCAAACTGGAAAAAGTGATAGACCGATTAAAGCCTTATCTGACTACGTAAGAGACAGCGGCAAAAATTGCCGTTCTTTCGGGTCGCGAAATGATTTTGTTTCGCTTATAATAGAAAGGCGGATTCCATTTTACATAATAAAAGAGGTGTTTTCTTTGCAGAATTTCGTTTTTCATAATCCGACCAAATTGATCTTTGGTAAAGGGACACTGGCCGCTTTAAAAGACGAAGTGCCAAAGTACGGAAAAAAAGTGCTTCTGGTGTATGGCGGCGGCAGTATCAAGCGAAACGGGATTTATGATAACATCCGTAAATTCCTGGATGAAATCGGCGCAGAAGTGTTTGAACTGCCGGGAGTGGAACCAAATCCCCGCTTGTCCACTGTGAACAAGGGAATTGAAATCTGCAAAAAAGAGAAGATCGATTTCCTGCTTGCCGTCGGCGGCGGAAGCGTGATTGATGCGACCAAAGCGATTGCTGTCGGGGCTGAATATGACGGAGATGTCTGGGATATCATTACCAAGAAGGCGGAGGCAAAGGGCGCGCTTCCTCTGGGCACGGTGCTCACCCTCGCTGCAACCGGTTCGGAAATGAACGCCGGTTCCGTCATCACCAACTGGGAAACGCAAGAGAAAATCGGCTGGGGCAGCCCATACTCTTTCCCGCGTTTCTCCATTCTCGATCCGGTTCACACCTTTACCGTGCCACGCGACCAAACCGTTTACGGGATCGTGGACATGATGTCCCACGCGCTGGAACACTATTTCAGCCATGCACCCAATGTGCCCTATAATGAGCGCATGGTCGAGTCGCTTTTGACCACAGTGATGGAAACAGCCCCCAAACTCCTTGAAAACCTGGAGGATTACGAAAGCAGGGAAACGATCCTGTTCTGCGGAACGATGGCTCTGAACGGCGTGATCAATCAGGGGATGCAGGGAGATTGGGCAACACACGGCATCGAACACGCTGTTTCCGCTGTCTATGACATTCCGCACGGCGGCGGGTTGGCCATCATTTTCCCGAACCTGATTCGTTACAACCTGGATGTGGCCACGCCGAAAATGAAGCAGTTGGCTGTTCGCGTCTTTGGCGTTGATCCGACCGGGAAAACGGACCGTCAGGTTGCCGAGGAAGGAATTGACCGTTTGCGCGGTTTCTGGAATTCGATCGGCGCCCCCAATCGTCTGGCCGACTACGGGATCGACGACGCCAAACTGGAGCTCATGGCGGAAAAAGCGGTCAGCCCCAACGGTACGGTTGGCCGTTTCAGAGAACTGACCAAACAAGACGTCTACGAAATCCTGAAAATGTCCCTGTAAAGCCGGAGGACGAAAAAACCCCTGCACTGTGATGGGTCGCAGGGGTTTTTTACCGTTCCCGAATTGATCCAACATGATGGCGGCTGATGAATGGGCCTCATGCGAGCAAAGGGACAAAAAACGGAGGAATCGTGATATTGGCCGAAAACTTGACGGGAAAGGAGCAAACCGATGAAGATCAGCAAAAATACGGCAGAACATTATATTTGGGGACAGCAATGTGACGGATGGCATCTGGTGAAACGGGAAGAATTGAGCGTGATCCATGAGCGAATGCCGGCCGGTACGGAAGAAGTCAGGCATTATCATGAACAGGCGCGGCAGTTTTTCTTTGTCTTGAAGGGAGTGGCCACCATCGAGGTTGAAGGGGAAGTGATTCAGTTGCATGAGCAGGAAGGGATCGAGATTCCGCCGCGAGTGCCCCATCACATGATGAATAAGTCTGGACAGGAGATCGAATTTTTGGTGATTTCCCAACCGACGAGCAAAGGGGACCGGGTGGTGCGCGATTGATCAACCTCTTCAGGATCATGGCGGCAAGAGGCGTTATCAAAACAGAAGCTTGCCGACCGGAGAAAAACGGACTTGGTCAACAAGCTGAACCCGGCGTATGAATTGCCGGGTTTCAGACGGTCGACAAACCTCATTTTCAAACCCTGCAAGAGGTCTTTTCTGCAGTGGCCTTTGCGGCGGAAGAACGGGAATTCCATGGATTCAGCCGTGTGGAGAATCAGTGATCAGGCTTCTCTTTTTTCTCTTCATCCGATGCATCTTTTTTATTTTGCTGGATAAGGTTTTTGGTGGTATCAAAATTACATTGATGAAGATGGCGATGATCGAACCGAATATCGTTTCCAAAATTCGCGCCCATTCATATCCCGGAGAATTTATAAAGGCCAAAACCATGATCACACTCACGCCGATCTGATTTGCAATCTCTTGATTCAGTTTCAAAAGTGTTGCAAGTGCCAGCCCGATCAAAACACTGAGGAAAACAGCAACTCCCGAAACCGGAATCCAGTGTGCGATCAAAATGCTTAGCATGACTCCGCCAATTACCCCGGATATGCGATTTTTCGCTTTTTCAAGGGATTCAGCTGCGGTGGCATTGGACACCAATACAGCAGCTAAAGGTGCCAAATAAGGAAAAAAATGAGGCAGAAATAAAGTCGCTAACCACCACGATATTCCCGCTGCGAGAGCTGTCTTGAATATGGGTAACGTAACTCCGATCGAGGTGAGCAGTGATCCTGTCTTTTCGATTTTCGCTTTGATATTCATCAGTGCTCCCCCTTTGCTGATTTGCTTCACAAAAAAAGCCCCGCGTTTTTGAAGGGGCTGATTGTAACGGAATGCCTTATAAACCGAGTGAAATGTATTTTATCTCCAAAAATTCTTCGATGCCATAACGACTTCCTTCACGGCCCAATCCACTCTCTTTAAATCCGCCAAACGGTGCTTGTGCTGCTGAAGGTGCGCCATCATTCACCCCAACAATGCCATATTCTAATGCTTCTGAGATATAAACGGCTTCCCTGAGATTTTCTGTATACACATAGGCCGCCAGACCATAAGAACTGTTATTGGCGCGTTCGATTGCTTCATCGATGGTTTTGAACGTTGCGACGGGAATGAGCGGACCAAATGTTTCTTCAACCATGCAAAGCATGTCATCTTTGGCATTGGCAATCACGGTTGGTTCGATAAAATATCCCTTTTGATTCGTTAATCTGTTTCCGCCGGTCAAGACCCGGCCGCCTTTTTGTTTCGCATCTTCAATATGCTTTATGACTTTTTTAACCGCTTCTTCATTAATTAACGGCCCAATGTCGGTGCTTTCTTCCAATCCATTACCCACTTTCAGTTTTGCTGCTTTCTCTGCCAATTTCACCGTAAATTCTTCAGCGATTGATTCATCTGCCAAGATTCGATTGGTACAGATACAAGTTTGTCCGGCATTGCGGAATTTGGAAGCAATGGCACCATCCACGGCTTTATCTATATCAGCCTGGGCTGTGACAATCAGGGGAGCGTGTCCGCCCAATTCAAGAGATATTTTTTTTACCGTATCCGCTGCTCCCCGCATGAGGATTTTTCCCACTGGTGTCGAACCGGTAAAAGTTAGTTTGCGGACCCGGCTGTCTTTTTGCCAAGCATTTGCAATCGATTCTGCATCTCCCGTTACGACATTGAGCACCCCGTTTGGGATGCCGGCTTGGTCAGCCAGTTCGGCCAGTTTCAATGCTGTAAAAGGGGTTTCTTCAGAAGGTTTTAATACAACGGTACACCCGGCGGCGAGGGCTGGTGCCACTTTTCTTGTAATCATTGCCGCGGGGAAATTCCAAGGAGTGATAGCGGCGATGACACCAACGGGCTGTTTCTGGACAAAGATCCGTTTATCAGGAGAAGAAGCCGGAATCGTTTCACCGTAAATTCGTTTTCCTTCTTCTGCGTACCAAGAAATAAAACTATTCGCATAGGTGATTTCTCCTCTTGCTTCCTGCAGAGGTTTCCCTTGTTCCAGTGTCATGATTTCCGCCAGTTCATCTTTATGCTTCTCGATTAAATCAAACCATTTCATAAGTAATTTGCCGCGTTCTCCGGCAGGTTGCTTGGACCATTTTTGAAAAGCTGGGTAAGCAGCTTCTACTGCCATTTTGGCCTCTGTTGCCCCTCCATTGGGAACAGATCCTATGATCTTCTTTGTAGCCGGGTTTATGACGTCGATTTTATTGATGGCATCAATCCATCGACCGTTGATGTACATTTTATCAGGATGCATGGAATGGCCTCCTTTTGATCCAAGATGACTTTGTTGCTCTGAAGATACCCCTAGATTATCATGGATTTAATTGATTAAGTACTTCCTTTCTCTCTTAAGGGTATAACAAATGGTTATGGGTGATCGGAATGAATGTAGAATGGCTTGAAGCCTTTTTAATAACGGCCAAAGCTAAGAGCTTGACAAAGGCAAGCGAACAACTTCACATGACTCAACCGGCATTGAGCAAGCAAATGAGAAAATTGGAAGAGGATCTGGGCGCAACTTTGTTTATACGTTCTGCAACGGGAGTGGAATTAACAGAAGCCGGAAAAATTTTGTTTGAAGAGATCGAGCCTGTCTTGCGTAAAATCCATTCGATCCGTAAGGATATTTTAATGACGAAAGGAATAACGGGGATCAAGATAGGCACTTGGCCGAGTATTGCTGCTTTTTATCTTCCGGATCGGCTGGCCGCGGCTAAAAAAAGCCATAAGGATCGGGAAATCAGCATTAAAGTTTCTTATAGCTATAAGGAGATTTTGCGTTTTTTGCGTGAAGGAATCATCGATGTCGCATTATTGGATGACAGGGAAATACAACACCCTTATTGGTCGAAACAACTCTTTAGCGAACCTTTTTATTTATTTGTTCACCGTCAACACCCCCTGGCTAAACGGGATCACATTTATTTTAATGATGTTAAGGATGAATCTCTCGTGGTGCTGCCCCCTTCCTGTGACGTTCGGATATTGTTGGAAAAAGCATTTAAAATTCATAACGCTGATCTGAAAATCTCTTCTGAAATTGATTTCGGACAGAGTATCATCGGCTTTATCTCGGCAAATTTAGGAGTATCGATTCTGCCCGAAATTTTTACTCATCACGCAGATCAGTCAAGAATCAAGGCGCTTCCTATCGTGGATTTTAAAATGAAACGAGTCATTTCTCTCATTTCACGGAATCCGGATATGGGGAAGCTGCTTTTATCTCTATTGTTCAGTCCTTATTGATACGGGTTTTGTCCACCGGCACTGTGATCAAAAAAGGATCGGGGGAGAATGGCGGATTGCCCAACCTTTCTCCCCGCTGTCTCGCTTGTGGTCTATTCACGTTTAAACGCATATTTCTGAATTTTTTCCTCCGCGATTGTACACCCGATCCCCTCCCGGCCGGACAAATGGACGGTTCCATCCCGCACCTGCAATCCGTCCGCTGCCGGATCATCGGCAAGAAAGAACGGCCCGTTTAAATCCACCGGGATTTGCAGATCGAGATAATTGAACAGATGGGCGCTGGCGGTCAAGCCCAGCGTCGATTCCGTCAGTCCTCCTCCCAGCAAACCCAAGTTGGCTTCTTTGGCAATTTCCCCGCATAACCTTGCTTCTTTGAGCCCGCCCGTTTTTGTCACTTTGATTACGACCATATCACATGCTTCGGTGCGGATCGCCTGGATCAGATCGCCAGCTGACCAAATGCTTTCATCCAAGGCGATCGGGGTACCGGTTTTTCTGCGCAATTCGGCGTGTCCGGTCAGATCGTTTGCCTTGAGGGGCTGTTCAAACACGTCAACGCCGATTCGTTCCATTTCCCGGGATAAGCGCACGGCCTCTGTCAAAGTGTAGGCCTGATTGGCATCTGCCCGAAAATAGAGTTCGGGTGCCGCTTGTTTAACCGCCTCCAGGATTTGGACGTCCAGTTTTGGATTCAACCCGATTTTGACGTCAATGGCCAGGTATCCGTTTTCCTTGGCCTCTCGTGCTTTTTTGCAGGCCTGGTCAGGATCGTTGGTGCTGATCAGGTAAGAAAGGCGGATCGTGTCTTTAAAGGTGCCCATCCAGAGCCCGGGGAGGTGGGTTCCATGGTGTTTGGCGAGCAGATCATGAATGGCCATGTCGACGGCTGCTTTGGCGATCGGCATTCCTTTGCTGAATCCGGCGGCGATACTCCGGTCCATCAACCGGTGAATCCGGTTCAAATCGCGGACGGATTCGCCGAGCAGAACCGGTTTTAAATAATGTTCAATTGTCGTGGTGACCGATTCAAGGGTTTCATAGCTCCAGCGGTGGCTGGGCCGGGCTTCCCCCCAACCTTCCGCCCCTTCATCATCGGTGATTTTGACATAAACATGGGGTGCACCTTGTCCCAGATCCCCGACTTTCCCGCCGGAGATAAAGAAATTTTGTTTCATCGGCAATGTTAACGGAAAAACTTCGATTTTGCTGATTTTCATCTTTACACCCTTACCTTTCCCGCGTCACTGTCAATCTCTATGCCCCGCTTCCGTTATTCCTGCTCCTTGGAGATAACCATTGCTCTTTGTGCCGGGCGATAAATGCATCGTCATTCAAGTGCGGATACTCGCGGTAGACCCGGTCAATTTCCTCCAGTTGCCCCGGTGACAAGACTTCATCGGGGTTGAGGCACCAGCGGCCCTCCAGCAGTCCCTGGCGGCGGAGGACTTCATGAATTCCGGCGATGCATCCGGCAAAGCGGTTGGCGGAGTCAAAAAAGGCGGCATTGCAGTCGGTTATCTGCACTGCAAGCTCCAGAAGACGGGGCGGAATCGGTTGCCGGTTGTCGCGGATCGATTTGATTTCTTCAAAGAGTTCGACGGCTTTCTTGGTCCAGATGGCCCAGTGTCCGAGCAGGCCGCCGGCGATTTTCTTTTCTGTCCACTTCCCGTTGACCCGGAAGCGATAAGTGGTCAGCAGGTCTGCGACGATATTGTCATCATTGCCGGTGTAAAGGGCGATTTCCTCACATCGCTTCGCATGGCAGACTGCCCTGACTACATCCAGCGTTTGGTAACGGTTGAAGGGGGCGATTTTGATTGCCATCACACCGGGGATGTCCGCGAATGCTTTCCAGAAGTCGAAACTGAGGTATCTTCCGCCGACCGAAGGCTGAAGGTAGAAGCCGAATACAGGAATGATTTCTGCCACTTTTTCCGCCCGTTGAATCAGTTTTTCTTCGGACAGTTCCTGCAAACCGTTCACACTGAGCAGACCCAGATCATAACCGAGTCCGGCTGCCAATTCGGCTTCCCGCAGGGCCTGATCGTCCGGCCCGCAGATGCCGGCTACTTTGATGAAAGGCCGGTTCAGCCCGGCATGTTCCACTTCCTCGGCAGCCAGGCGCAATACCGGTTCCAGCAGATGATGCTCCCTGATCTCAAACTGCGTTGTATGGACGGCAACGGCAATTCCTCCTGCTCCCGCCGCCATGTAATATCGCGTCAAGGCCCGCTGCCGCTGTTCATCCAACTGTCTTGAACGATTCAATGCCAGCGGATGGGCCGGAATCACCACACCTTCATGCAAGGCATCTTTGATTTCCGGTCTGCATTCTTTTCCGCTGTTCATGGTCAAAAAGCTCCTTTTCGTTCCTGAAAGTGGGTGGGTTTATCCAGCGTTTCACCGCCGGAGGCAACCCAGTCGGCCGTCCAGTCGATCATTTGCTTCAGAGTAACCCGGGGATAACCAAACAGCTTATGGGACTCTGATGCATTGCTTAACAAAGCCGTATTTTCTTCATCATGATGAAATTCCGGTTCGACATTGAAACGCTTGGCAAATTCTTTCGCCAGCCAGTGGATGGAGACGGTTTCCGGGCCGGTTACATTTAAAATGCGGGGAGGACATTCGCAAATGGCCAGGGAACGCAGAGCGAATTCATTGGCATCCCCCTGCCAGATTACATTGACATGACCCATGCGCAGATCAATGGGTTTTCTTTCATAGACAGACCGGGCGATTTCCAGGAGCACCCCATACCGCAGATCATTTGCGTAATTCAGGCGAAAGTGCACCATCGGGATTTTGTGGAGACGGGAGAAATACTCAAAAACCCGTTCCCGTCCCAAACAGGATTGCGCGTACTCCCCGACAGGGGCCGTGGGATGATCTTCGGTGACGCCCTGCATGGAAACGGGAGTAAGCGGATATACATTTCCGGTGGAAAAGGAGACAATCCGGGAATGGCGGTACTTCTCGGCGACCCGCCCGGGGAGATAAGCATTCATCGCCCAGCTGTAATATTCCCGACCCGTTGTGCCAAATTTGTTTCCCGCCATAAAAATGACGTTTTTTACGTCCGGCAATGATTGCAATTGCTCTTCGTTCAAGAGGTCGGCGGCGATGGTTTCAATTCCGGATGCTTCCAATTCCTCCCGCAGATTTCCCGATGAGAAGCGGGAAACGGCAAATACTTTTTTCTTTGCGCCAGCCTCATCAATGGCGTTTTTTGCCAATCTTGCCAGGCTGGGTCCCATTTTGCCTCCGGCGCCGAGGATGAGAAGATCTCCATCCAACTTAGCCAGAGTCTCCGTCAATTTTACGGAAGGTTCGGACAACTTTCGCTCCAGCTCCTGAACACTTTTCATCAGATTTCATCTGCCCCCTTGTAGCAGGATCTTTTTCTTATTTTCCCGGAGGAAGGGAAAACAAATCGCTTCAAGGTGGAAGGACGGGGCATTTGCCCAACCGGTTTCGCACCAAACCCGCGGTTTCGCGTTTCAATTGCAATTCATCCGAAGACGGCGGAAGTAAAAAAGGCTTTTACCCTGCAGGTTGCTTTGCAAAGTAAAAGCCTTCTGTTTGCATTTTTACTGGAATGCCTGGCTGACAAAGTGCAGCAGGAACAGCCCGGCAATGATATAGAGCGGAAAAGCCACTTCCTTTGCCCGCCCCGTAAACAGTTTCATCACCGGATAAACGATGAATCCGAAGGCAATCCCGTTTTCGATGCTGAACGTCAGCGGAATAAACGCGATGATGATATAAGCGGGAAAACCTTCAGTCAGATCATTCAAGGGAATATTTTTGATGTTTTCCAGCATCAGCCCGCCAATCAGGATCAAAATCGGGGCGATCGCCGGATCGGGAATCAACTTGATCACCGGGATGAAAAAGAGCGAAAGCAGAAATAAGCTTCCGGTTGTGATCGCCGTCAAGCCTGTTTTCCCGCCGGCAGCAATCCCGGCTGCGCTCTCGACGGTCGCGACGGTGGGACTGGTTCCCAAAAAACCGCAGGTGATCACCGAAAGGGCGTTGGCCTGAAACGCTTTTTTAAAGAGATGGGCGTCCGTTTGGCCCAGCATGTGCAAGTGTCCGTGAATCAAGCCGATATTTTCAAACACCAGCACCAATGCCAACGAAAAAGCGGCTGCCCAGAAGGGAACGGACAAAACCCCGGACCAGGATGGTGCCATAAAAACGGAAGTAAAACTGTTTAAGTTGAGCCCCTCCCAGGAGAAATGTTCCACTTTCGCCGCACCAAAGGCATAGGACAAAATCGTGCCGGCCACGATACTGATCAGCAGGTTGCCGGGAACGTTTTTGACAAACAGGAAAATTGTGATCACCAGGGTCAGAAGGGTGACCAACAAGGCTGGTGAGCGAAAGTCGGCCAATTCGATAAACGTGGTTTTACCGGGATGAATCACGCCGCCTTTTTGCAGGCCGATAAACGTAAGCAGCAGTCCGATCCCGACAGTAATCGCATTTTTCAGCGTATCGGGGATTGCTTTTGTGACCAGATCGGCCAGCTTGCTGAACGCAATCAGGGCAAACATCAACCCGGCGGCCACCACGGATGCCAGTGCCGCCTGCCAAGACAATCCCATCGATTTGACCAACGTATAGGTAAACAAGGCATTGATCCCCAAGCCGGGGGCGAGCAAAATCGGCGTATTGCTCCAGAAGCCCATGAGCAAACAGCCGACAAAGCTGGAAAGCGCCGTTGCGATGATGGCGCCTTCAAGCGGAATGCCGGCATCGGCCAGGATCGAAGAATTGACAACGATAATATAAGCAGCGGTAAAAAACGAAAGAACCCCGGCCATGATCTCTTGTTTGGCCGTTGTTTTCCATTTGTTTTTATTTAAACGTGCTTGTAACGCCTCCACTTCATTTCCTTCCTCATTGTAGCCCCTCTCCCAACCCAAAATCGTCAAAAGCGATTTTTAATTCATTCATTATAGAAAGAAGAAGGCATTGTTGTCAATAATGTGCATGGTTATAAACAAGTTTGCTACGCAAACGAAAAACCACAAAAAGGACCACTCTCAACAGGGGGATTTTCTCACAACCGCTTGAACGCGACGAAGGAATTGGAGTGGAAATTCCTCAGACCGGCAGCGACTTTTGCCACGGATGGCTGAAACGGGCAAGTGTCCCGGCCGAAACATGCGGATAAACAGCCGGTTCCACCAATCCTTCAATTCATCCCCCTGTATTCTTAAGAATGGCCTGCATCTGCGGAGTTATTTCAATCTCTTCACGATCTTTTCCAAATGCAGATTTCGCGAGGCTTTGAAATAGATGATTGCGTTTTTGGGAGAACGGGCCAAGTGACGGAGCAATTGACTCGACTTTGTAAAGTTAAATACCTTGTTTTTGTTCATCCCGCTTTCCACGGCGGCCTTTGCGATGAATCGTCCGTATTTGCCGACCGTGATCAATTGATCCAGTTCCATGGTGGCTGCATATCGGCCCACCAGTTCATGCGCCGCCCGGGTATATTTCCCCAGCTCCAGCATATTGCCGAGGACAGCGATCTTCGGCCTTGTTCCCCCTACATTTTTTAATACTTCCAATCCTGCTTTCATCGCCGTCGGATTTGCATTCCAAGCGTCATTGATCAAGATGCGCCCATACCGGCCGCGGATAAATTGCAAACGCATCTTGGGAGCCTGGAAAGTGGCAAGTCCTTTTTGAATTTCGCTTTTGCTCGCGCCGTAAGCCCATGCGACTCCGATGGCGGCCAGGGCATTATAGACATTGTGGGTTCCGAAGGTGGGAATCCAAACGGGAAACGACTCGTTGCCGATCGAAGCCACAAAGTTCATGCCGGTTCGGGTGTAGTGGATGTTGCTTCCTCTGATGTCGGCGGGGTTTTCAATACCGAATGTATAGACGGTTCCTTTGAAACGGCTGAGATTCAGTTTGCGGGAACGGGCATTGTCAGCATTTAAAAACAACACTCCGCCCGGGCGCACTCCGTCTACCATTTCCTGTTTCGCTTTCACAACCAGGTCGATCCCGCCCAAGGCGCCGGCGTGTGCCTCCCCTACATTGGTGATGACACCGATTTCGGGTTTGACTATCTTACACTGGCGAATGATGTTGTTCAGCGATTTCATGCCCATTTCCAATAAGAGGAGTTTTGTGTTCGGGTTCAGCCGAGTCAAATATGAAGGCAGGAACACGAATGTGTTCAGGTTGTCCTTCGTTTTTACCATCGGACCGTGATTTTTCAGGATGGAAGCGACCATCTCAGTCGTTGTCGATTTGCCGGCGCTTCCGGTAATGCCGATCACGCGGAGCGGTTTGCATTGTTCCCAGTTCCATTTTGCGATTTTCCAGAAGGCGGCGAAAGCATCACGCGTGCGGATCAGACCGACTTCCTTTGGCAAAGCATGGCTGGAAACATATGGCGGAAGCACGACAGCTATCGGTTTGATCCTTTGAATGGCGGGCAGCTGCTTTTTTTCCCAATTGACCTTCCGGCTGAAAAAGTAAACTTGATGGGGTTTTAATGATTTGGGATTGCCAAAATTAACGGATTGAACAAGTTTGGCGGGATTGGCTTGGATGAGTGTTCCGTCCATCACTTGTGCCATTTTGCCGAGCGAGATTGTTTTCATTCCCGTTTCCTCCCTAGGCTGGTTTCATCACTGATCAATAGCCACCCAGGCCATGTGTTGCTTTATCTTATTCCAAATGGGTAAAAGAGGAATGGGTATCTACCCCGGGAGAGAGGAGAAATATGGAAGAGAGTGCAGATCGCTTGTTTTCCCGATTTCAAAACAAGTTTCCGCCGCTTTAGTTCCGGGCAGTTCGGGATCCGGCCGGTATCTTTTCTCACGGCAGGCCATCTCGGTAAGCTGAGGCGAGGAGGGTCAGGCTAGTGCGTCCATACCGGCAGGGGTTCTTCATGGCTGAAAAAGCCAAACATTTGCCAATGATACACTTGGATTTAAAGTGGAAGCGGTTGGACTCGATCCGGGGAAGGGGGGGCAATTGTGGTTTTTTCAGACACTCCGGCAGGGAAACAGCTCAATCCGTAACTTTCCGCTCCTGATCTGGGGCACATGAAGTGTGATCGTTCCTGCTTGGGTGGTTGGTTGAGCTGTTCCCGTAGCCTTGGCGGTGCTCTGAGGCTCGTATGGCTCCGCAGCAAGTGTTCGGTCATTTGAGCCTTCAAAATCTTGTGAGATGCTGTGCTGATTATTCAACATATATAATTCAGTATTCGGAGTCTAAAACAAGCGACTGTACACGAAAAGGAGCAAGGGGTAAGAAATGATGAGGATCGAAAAAGCGATTAAGATACTGAGATCGAGATTGATCAAATGCAGTTTCAAAGAAATCAGGTAGATCAGTCCGACACAAATCAGCCCGATAATATAAGACAGGTGTCCGCTTTTAACCTTAATGAATTGAGTTCTTTCATCGTTATGAGCCAGATTAACATTGGCAAACGTATAAAACAAAAGAGAGAATCCCAAAGAAAGCGGTAAAATAGAAGCCCGAATCTCGTTTATGGCCTCTAAAATTCCCCCCGAAGATAATGATAATTGCGAATAAACCAAAGAGGAACTGATAAGTTTTTCTGTTATCCAAATTTATCCTCCTCCATGATAAATACTTCTTCAATCAAGCAACCAAACACCTTAGAAAGTGAAAAGGCTAAAGACAGCGATGGATTATATTTTCCATTTTCAATCGAAATAATTGTTTGTCTTGAAACATTGACTAACTGTGCCAGTTTTTCTTGCGAAAGATTATGCTTCTTCCTCAGTTCCCTAAGTCGGTTTTTCATAACATCACCTAACTGCTTTCCCGTTATTAAACATGATATTACAAAGCAGCCTTTATGTAAAGTTACCTTTACATTTGCCGGGCATTTCCCTAAATATCAATCAAGATTAAGACCTGAATTTTCGTCATATTCCAATGTGATTTGGTTGCCCCGGCTTTTTCGCATTGTTCCGGGGCTTCACTTCAAGTGGAGGAGATGAAGCGCGCCCCTCAGCGCAGACACGGGGGAAATCGTGATTTCACCCCTCAACATACGAACCCAATTTTTGGCACAGCCGGGCCCACCCCTGATCCATACGTTTGCGCACAATCGTGTGCGGTTCCCCGAATTCGGTCACCTGATCGGCATCCCAGCCGGAATGGATCAACGTCACTTCGGTTTGACCGTCAAGATCTTTTAATTCAAAAGTAATGTTCCAGTCTTTGCCCCAGTTGAAAGAAAGGCGGTGAGGAGGATCCACTTCCGTCACTTGGCAAGGGGACATGCCAAAATGCCCTGCATTCAGGTGAAATTCATGGCCTGACACGGGCTGGAAGTCATTTGGCATAAACCACGCGGCAAGGCCTTCCGATGTAGCGACGGCATTCCATACTTTATTGATCGGAGCATTGAAAACGGAAGTATGCTGAATATCCGGCAGTGTATGTTGTCCTTGTTTTTCCATGTTTCTTCCTCCAAGGATGAGATTTTGCAGAAAGGCGGGAGGCCAGGCGGGTACATATTTTGTTTTGCCCCGAAAATTGACGTACAATAGCAAAGAAATACAAGGTTGTTTAGAAAGGATTATTCTCATGTTGGAGCAGAAACAAACGCCAAAACGCAAAAATGAACATATCGAAATCGCTTTAAATAAGGACGTAACCGGGAAAAAGGTGACTTCCGGATTTGAGAGGTACCGCTTTCTGCATCAGGCGTTGCCGGAAATCGATTTTTCCGAAATCTCCCTCTCGACCCGCTTCCTCGGCAAACGGATGAAGGCGCCGCTGCTGATCAGTTCCATGACCGGAGGAACCAAAGAGACAGGCGAAATCAACAAGAGATTGGCTGTGGCCGCCCAGCAGAGGGGATGGGCGGTGGGGCTCGGCTCCGGACGGGCGGCCATTGAATATCCCGAGGTGGCGGAGACGTTTCAGGTGCGTTCGGTCGCGCCGGATATTCCGCTGCTGGCCAATTTGGGTGCGGTTCAGCTGAATTATGGCGTCAGTGTTGACGATTGCCGGCGGTTGGTGGAGATCGTTGAAGCCGACGCGCTGATTCTCCACCTTAACCCGATGCAGGAAGTGTTTCAGCCTGAGGGAAATACCCGCTTTCGCGGCTTGCTCTCCAAAATCGAAAAGGTTTGCCGGGCGCTTGAGGTGCCGGTGGGAATCAAAGAAGTAGGGAGCGGCATTGATGGAGATCTGGCCGTTAAGCTTTATAATGCGGGCGCGGCGTTTATCGATGTTGCAGGCGCGGGGGGAACCTCATGGATCCAGGTGGAGAAATACCGCTCTAAAAAACCGCTGTTAAAAGAAGCGGCAGAATCCTTTCTTGATTGGGGCATTCCCACAGCCGATTGTCTGATCGGAATCAGAAAAAAAGTCCCGCAAGGTTTCCTCATTGCCAGCGGCGGACTCTCTTCCGGGGTGGATGCGGCCAAAGCGATCGCGCTGGGAGCAGATCTGGCCGGATTCGGCCGGTCGCTTTTGCCGGCAGCAGCACGGAAATCGGCTGATGCCATGGTTGCCCGTCTGGAAAAGATCGAATTGGAGTTGAAACTGGCCATGTTTGGGATCGGTGTGGCCGATGTGACAGAGCTGAAAAAAACAAATAGGCTTACCGCTGCCCGGGATTGATGTGAAACAGGTTTCGAACCCCATTGCCCGGCTGGTTCCGAGTGAGTCAGAACCGCTCTCTGGTCAATGGGGTTCTCCGGCTAACCCGGATCCTCTTAAAGTCGCAAAGAATTCAAGATAAATTTTGCAAATAATGACCTTATTATGCCATTTCCATGTTAAAATAGAATCGGACTTTATATTTTTACATTACTAGAGGGAGAATAAGAATGGCCAGCCATTACAGCAGTATCGGTTTTTGTGTGGAAAGTGATGAAGAATGGGTTCAGCTTTTGGAGCGTTGTAATGAAATGGCGGAAAGCAGGGAAAATGAACAGAGCCGCTATCTTTTATGGAAGGTGTCGGAAGAGATTGAGCTGATTTTGCCCCTGGATGAGGAAGGAAAGGTATTCGCCTGCCATCCGCATTTTGCGGGGAAAGGACGCATGAAGGCGACACTGGAACATTTTTATCCGGGGTCGAAATACCCGCTCGATATTACTTTGCTCGCCTGGGTGAAACATGAAATCAGCCATTTCGGCGAGATGACCGGCGATTTTCCCTTTGTGTTTGATCCGCCGGAATATGGTTCGTTTTTGGCTCTGAAACCGTTTCCGAGGTCGGTCAATCTACAAATTGCTGCATTTGCCCATCGGTTGCAATGTTTTATCGATGAAGAAGATTATCTTCTTGCCCAGGAAAGCGGTGGGCTGATGTATGCAGCGGAATCATTCGTTCCGATCGGGATGTTTGTCGAAAATGACAAGGACCCGGAAGCGATTGCCTTTTTCAGCGGAAAAGTGCTTGAGGCTGAGAAAAAACAAAATCCCGAGACGGGAGCAGAGTTTTGGTATCTGCTCGTCAAAACGTTGGGCGGAACCATCGATGTTGTGGCAGATCCGGAACTGATGGCGGGTGTGCCCGTTGAGGAGGGCATCGTCTGCGGGGAGTTTTGGCTGAGCGGCAAGCTGGCAGAGGAATGAGGAAAGCGGGGTGAAGAAAAAGAATTTGTGGTAAGATAGGTTATAGCATCGTTGAAACGGAGTGGGAGCGATGACGGCTGAGGAGACTTTTTTTCAAATATTTCTTTATCCCGAAAACTGGGATTATACATTAAACCTCATCTTTTTGCTGATCGCCGTGGCTTATTTATTGCTGACAGGCCCTTTCCGGAACAGGCTGAAAGGAGAAGAAGCGGTTCCGGTCTGGAAAAAGATCTGCTTTTTGCTGGGGCTGATCGTTACTTATTTTTCGCTGGGAAGTCCGCTGGATCTGTTGACACATGAGCTTTTCAGCATGCACATGCTCCAGATGTCGCTCATGTTTTTTGTCGCACCGCCATTGTTGCTCCTGGGAATTCCGGCGTATTTGCTTGATCCGGTCGTCCGCCTTCCGGGGGTTCACGGGCTGATAGCCTTTTTTACCCGACCGGTCATCTCGATGTTTTTCTTTAATGGGCTGATGTGGATTTATCATGTGCCGCCCATCTTTGAAGCAATCATGTCATCCCACGCCGGACATAACGCTGCCCATGCGCTGATTCTGTTTGCTTCCCTGTGCATGTGGTGGCCGATCATCGGACCGGTGCCCGGGATGGATCGCCTCAAGCCGCTGTTAAAGCTGGCGCTGATCTTTGGAAACGGCGTTTTGTTGACACCTCCGTGCGCCATGATCACCTTTACGGACAGCATCCTGTACCCGACGTATTCCCAGATGTCGCACATGTTGCCGCTCATGTCCCCCCTCCATGACCAGCAGCTTGGCGGCGTGATCATGAAAGTGGTCCAGGAAATCGTGTATATCTTTGCCATCGGGCTCGTATTTGTCAAGTGGATTCGATTGGAGCGCGAGAAGGATGAGCGGGAGCAGCTGGAATTGGAAAAACAGGGGCATGTTCTGTCCAGGCAGGAGTAAAGGGATGTTGCGCAGGAAAAGCTTCATGCCTGATCTGAATAAGAAACCGAACACCGGGCGAAAAGCGGCCCGGTGTTTTTTGTTATGTGACGTTTTGACGGGCAGGCGAATAATTTACAGGGGAGAACATTACAAGTTGAGGACGTGGAACGGATGAAAGGAATCATTTTAGCTGGTGGAACGGGTTCAAGATTATTTCCGCTGACAAAGATCACCAATAAGCATTTATTGCCCGTCGGGCGTTATCCGATGATCTATCATCCTGTTTATAAACTCGTCGAATGCGGCATCCGCGATATTCTCATCGTGACCGGTGTCGAACATATGGGGGATGTGGTGAGATTGCTCGGCAGCGGAAAACAATTTTCCACCCGGTTTACCTATAAGGTGCAGGATGAGCCCGGCGGGATTGCGCAAGCGCTGTCGCTGGCCGAAGATTTTGCCGGGGAAGACCGCATGGTGGTTTTGCTGGGGGATAATGTCTTTGAAGATTCCTTAAAGCCTTATGTTGAAGCTTATGCCAGTCAGGGTTCGGGAGCCAAGATTTTGCTGAAAAAAGTGAACAACCCGGAGCGGTTTGGCGTGGCCGAAATTTGCGGGGATCAGATTGTCTCCATCGAGGAAAAACCGCAGAGGCCGAAAAGTTCCCTGTGTGTGACCGGGATTTATATGTATGATCCGCAAGTCTTTTCCTTTATCCGCACCTTGACTCCTTCCGGCCGCGGGGAGTATGAGATCACGGATGTGAACAATCTTTATATCCGGCAAAGAGCGCTTACCTTTGATGTGCTGGAGGGATGGTGGACGGATGCAGGGACACAGGAATCATTGCTTCGTGCAAATCAGTTTGCGGCCAATGTCCGCTATGAACTTTAAAACGTCTTTTGGTGAAAGGAATCGGGAACCATGAAGCAAACGGTTTTGGTGACGGGAGGAGCCGGTTTTATCGGAAGTCATTATATTCGCCATCTCTTGCATCGGGAAGAGGCTATCGAGGTGATCAATGCCGATGCACTCACATATTCGGGCAATCCGTTGAATCTGAAAGAAGTGGAAAAAGATCCCCGCTACCGGTTTGTGCGAGCTGATTTGACAGATCGCCGGCAAGTGCGGGAGCTGTTTGGATACAAGATTGATTTTATTGTGCATTTTGCGGCGGAAACCCATGTAGATCAAAGCATAAAAAGTGCTGAACCTTTTATCCGATCCAATGTGCTGGGCACTTTTAATTTATTGGAGGAAGCGAGGCGCGCCGGCGTTCAAAAATTCGTGCACATTTCCACGGACGAAGTGTATGGCAGCATCCCTGCGGGAAAAGCGGGTGAAGATGCCCCGCTGGCCCCTTCCAATCCCTATTCGGCCTCCAAAGCTTCCTCGGATCTGCTTTGCTTGTCTTATTTTCATACCTACCACTTTCCGGTGGTCATCACCCGATGCACCAATAATTACGGGCCGAATCAATATCCGGAAAAATTGATTCCCTGTTTTATCCGGCGCTTGCTTCGCTCAGAACCGCTCCTCCTCTACGGTGACGGCAGGCAGGAACGGGACTGGCTTTATGTCGGCGATCATTGCCGGGCGATTGAGAAGGTGCGAAAAGCGGGAAAATGCGGGGAGATTTATCATATCGGCGCGGAACATACCGTAGCCAATCTGGAGGTGGCCCGGCGCTTATGCGAGCTGATGGGCAAATCCACTTCATTGATTCAATTTGTGGAAGATCGTCCCGGCCACGATTTCAGATACTCGCTTGATACCGATAAAATCAGGCGTGAATTGAATTGGGAGCCTTCTGTCCCGTTTCGGGAAGGATTGGAAAAAACCGTCAACTGGTATCTTTCTCATCCCGAATGGTGGGAGTCGATTGAACGGCGGAGAAGCGAAAGGGGGGATTAAGGGTGAAAGCGGTGGTGACCGGAGCCGGCGGGCAGCTGGGACAGGAGGTGATTCGGTGCCTGGAAAATGACAGCCGGATTCACGTTGCCGGCTTTACCCGACAGGAATGGGATGTGACCGAGCCGGATCAGACCGAACGTCTGTTAAATCGGGAGATGCCGGATGTCATCATCCATTGTGCCGCTTACACCCGGGTGGATGAGAGTGAGATCCATCCGGATGTGGCCTATGCAATCAATGGAGAAGCCACGCGCAATCTCGCCGCGGAGTGCGGCAGAAGAGGAATTCGTCTCATTTACATCAGCACCGATTACGTTTTTGACGGGAATCGAGAAGAGGGGTATACCGAATCCGATTTGCCCAACCCGCTCAATCATTATGGAAAAAGCAAGCGGTTGGGCGAAAAATGGACGATGGAGTATTGCCCTGACCATCTTATTTTGCGCACATCCTGGCTCTACGGCATCGGCGGGGCCAACTTTCCTCTTGCAATCATCCAAAAAGCGGAAGCAAAACAGTCGTTGGCCGTGGTTTGCGACCAGGTGGGTAGTCCCACCTATGCAGGTCATCTGGCGGAGAGGATCAAACAGTTTCTGTTTTCTTCAGCCCGGGGGATTTTTCATGTGGCCAATCGCGGCCAATGCTCCTGGTTTGACTTTGCCGTGGAGATCTGCCGGTTGGGCGGATACGATGTCAAAATCGAACCGATATCCTCCGAACAGTTAGCGCGCAAGGCGATTCGCCCTGCCTGTTCGGTACTTCGGTCAGAGAAAATGGAAAAATGGGGGATGCTCCCGATGCCTCACTGGAAAGAAGGGCTGGCACAATTCTTCGAGGAATGGAGGGAATTAAAGCCGTGATTGAAGGGGTTGTGTCGAAAAAGTTAAATAAATATTGCGACGACAGGGGAACATTTATGGAAATCGTGCGCGAGGATGAGGGCCTGCTGCGGAGGTTTGGTCAAGCATCGATGTCCATGACCTATCCCGGAGTGGTGAAAGCGTTTCATTATCATAAAGAGCAGGATGATCTTTGGTTCTTTCCCAGTGGAAACGCACAAGTGGTTTTGCACGATTTGCGGGAGGATTCCCCGACCTACAGGGAGACGGCCGTTTTCTACATGGGAGAGGAAAATCCGTCGATTTTGTTGATTCCATCCGGCGTTGCTCACGGTTATCGCGTGCTGGGAACGAAACCGGCCATTATCGTTTACTTTACGACCAAAGCATATTGTCCCGATCATCCCGATGAATATCGCTTGCCGTATGATGATCCTGCGATCGGCTTTGATTGGAAAACCAAGTTTCGCTGAGGGTGGGGAAGATGGAGGAGGCTAAACAAACGGTTTTGATCCTTTTATCATCCATTGCGCCCTCGTTTCAGCCCGCCCGTTTTCCAGTTATCCCGCCGTCGGGAGATAAAACCGTTCACTTCTCCGTGCATACCGCCGAAGAGATGGCGATGCGCTTCAGGGAATCCGAAGCGGGCTGTTTCCATTTGCACAACCCGCCCGAATCTGTTTTGCAGCTCTGCCGGGAACAATCATCTCCTGTAACGATTTCCTTTGATCGCCTGCCCGCACGCAAGGTTTTCCCCCTGCTTAAACTTTATGAAGTTCAAGTCCCGTCGCTTTCGTTTGGCACGATATTTCGCCGGAACGGGGTTCAAGCGAAGGTGGTTCATCCGCTGCCTCGTGCGATGCAAAGGGGAAAGACCGGCAGAAAGGCGGCGCGCAAACTGCTCCGCACCGGTGAACGTCTTTGTGTCTGGGTGGACGAAAATCTGGTTCCCGCTTCTTTCCGCTTGTCGTTATTTCAGGCACTGCAGGCAGCATTAAAGGAGAATGGCCGGTTTAAGGCGATATGGGTCACTGATCGCACTTCATTTGCCAAGAACCGGATTGTTTCCGTCCATTCCGGCCGGGTGAAGGAGAAAGCATTATGGCTGGCTGCCGATCTGTTGCTGACGGTTGGCGGATTTGGCCAGTCCCTGGCACCGCTCCATATTCAATCCTTGTACCAACGGATTCCCGTCATGACGGATGACACCGGGGATCACGGCGAATGGGTAAAACATCTTCATTCAGGAATATTGCTTGATAAAAAAAACATTTTCAGGGAATTGCGCCACTACTTTTGCCAACTGGCACGCAATCCGGGGCTGCTGGAGCAATTTCGGCAAAACGGGCATGATTTGGTGCAAAAAACAATTGGAGCGAAGTGGGATGCAAGCACAAAAACCGACCGCGAGTATCATTATTCCGAACAAAGATGAATGGAAAATGACTTGCCGCTGTCTTGAGGCGATCCGCAAGTTTACCAGGGAGAGCTGCGAAGTGATTCTGGTGGATAACGGTTCATCCAAAGTCCCTGAGGTGATCCGGCAGTATCCGTTTCTGCGCCTGATCCGAAATAATTGGAATCGTGGTTTTGCAGCCGCCATCAATCAGGGGCTGGAAAGGGCGAAGGGGGAGTATTTGGTTTGGCTCAATAACGATACGCTTCCGTCGTACCGCTGGCTGACTCAATTGCTCCATGTTTTGCGGAGCGATTCATCGATCGGTTTGGTGGGCCCGGTGTCCAACCGCGTGATCCCTGAACAAAAAATTGCCGTTTCGCTGCGATCGGTGGATAAAATTCTCCGCTTTTCCCGGCAGTTTAATCGGACTGACCCTGATCGCTGGCGGGACACGCTTCGCTTATCTGGTTTCTGCCTGGTTTATCCGCGGGAAGTCCTGCAAAAAGTGGGTTTGCTCGATGAGCGCTTTGGTCTGGGAACCTATGAGGATGATGATTATTGTTACCGCGTGCGCCAGGCAGGTTACCGGCTGGTGGTGGCAGGGGATACGTATGTTCACCATTTCGGAAGCACCAGTTTCAGAAAAAACGGCTATGATGAGTTTCGCAAAATTCTGGCGCAAAACCGGCGCTATTATATTGATAAGTGGCAGCGGATTCCCGAGGGGGAGGGATGACGGGGTGAAGATCGCTTATATTCCGTCCGCGGTCAAAAAGCCTTTTTCCGTGATTGATCAAGCCATTGTCTCTGCTTTAAAAAAAATGGAACACCAGCTGTTTTGGCTGAAGCCGGGAAGTTTGACAAAAGATTGGAAGCGGCGCCCCTTTGATCCCCGGCTGGTACTGGCCATGCTCGGTGAAAGGCTGGGCCCGGAAGAAACCGCCTGGATTCAGGATCTGCCCGTTCCCAAGGCGATCTGGTATACAGACGATCCTTATGCGATTGATTCCTCTTTGCAAACAGCCGGTGCATTTGACCTGATTTTTACCAATGAGAGCCAGGCTGTCCCCCTGTATAAACAGAAAACCAGGGCACAGGTATTTCACTTGCCGCTGGCCGCACCGCTCCAACTCTATTATCCCGAAAAGACGGTTCCCTCAGGCTATCGCAGTGATCTGGCGCTGGTGGGCTCTGCATTTCAAAATCGATTGCAGGATGTGCGCAAGCTGTCTCCGTTTCTTTTCCGTTACAAAACCAGACTGGTCGGTCCGGGATGGTATCGCCTTCAGCACCTGCCCAACATTTCCGTCCGCCGGGGATGGGTGGAAGCGGACGAAGTACGAAGATATTACAACGGCGCGAAGATCGTTCTCAATATTCATCGCTCGTATGATGATCCGTATTTGCAAAAAAATACGCATCAGGTGAAGGCAGACACGCCGAATAACCGGGTGTTTGAGATTGCGGCATGCCGGGCGTTTCAATTGGTGGATGAAAGAAAAGATCTGGGCCGGCTATTTCAGCCCGGAAAGGAAATCATTACGTACCGGACGCTGGAAGAGCTGAAGGAAAAAATCGCTTTTTACCTCCCTCGGCCGCACTTGTGTCAAAAGATTGCCCACCGTGCTTTTGAACGAACGCGAAAAGAGCATCAGTATGAACACCGCCTGCGACAAATACTGAAACTGGTGAGGTGAAATTTGCTTTGAATCGGCTGGCCGTTTTCATTCCTTAAACTTCCTCCATTCTGGGCGAAGGGCGTTTCAGAAGGGAGGTTTTTTTCATATATTAGTCCGAAACGGAGGTGAAGGGATGAGACAGACAGGCTTTACCTTGTGGCTGACGGGCCTCTCCGGGGCAGGAAAAACGACTGTTGCCCGACTGGTTGCCAATCATTTGCAACAAATGGAACAGATGAAAGTGCAACTGTTGGACGGGGATTTGCTCAGAGAAGTGATCAACAAAGATTTGGGCTTTTCACGGGAGGACCGTTTCCGCAATGTCGAGCGGGCTGCTTTTATCGCCCATCTGTTAAATACACATGGCGTGATCGTACTGGCATCCTTTATCACGCCATATCAGGAAATGCGGGATTATTGCCGCCAAAACATTGCCGAATATCTGGAGGTTTATGTGAAGTGCCCCCTTTCCCGTTGTATCAGCCGGGATGTCAAAGGATTGTACAAACGGGCGCTGGCCGGGGAAATCAAGCATTTCACCGGAGTGGATGATCCCTTTGAGGAACCGGACAATCCGGATCTGGTTTTGGAAACAGATCGGGAATCGCCGGAAGAAAGCAAGCATCGCGTCCTTGCTTTTTTGGAGCAGAAAGGATTGCTGGCGCGGATGGCGGGTGAGAGAGGATGACGGCCCGGCCCAAAGTTCTCGTCATCGGACTTGATTGCGCTGAGCCGTCGTTGGTATTTGACCGGTATTTCAATGTGCTTCCTCATTTGAAACGATTGATCAATACCGGCGTTTTCGCACGCATGAGAAGCAGCGACCCGCCGATCACCGTGCCGGCGTGGGCGGTGATGATGACGGGAAAAGATCCGGGGCAATTGGGGTTTTACGGTTTTCGCAACCGCAACAGCCATGACTATGACGATATCCATATTGTGGACAGCAGTTCGTTAAAGGAGCCGTGTGTCTGGGATATATTGGGGAAGAACGGGTATCAATCGATTGTCATCGGAGTTCCGCCGTCGTATCCGCCAAAACCGATCCACGGTCATTTGATCAGTTGTTTTTTAACACCGGAAAATGCAGAAACCTACACTTATCCGGCCTCACTGGCACGGGAGATCGAGGAACAAGTGGGAGAATATCGCTTCGATGTGAAAAATTTTCGCACCAGCCCGCGAGATGACTTGCTTGAACAGATCTACCAGATGACGGACACCCGTTTCAATACTGCCCGCTGGCTTATCAACAATAAACCCTGGGATTTTATGATGATGGTCGAAATGGGGGTCGACCGTATCCATCACGCTTTTTGGCAATACATGGACGATCGCCATGTGCTTTATCAAGAGTCCCCTTATCAAAATGCGATATTGGATTACTATCGTTTTGTCGATCAAAAGATCGGGGAACTTCTTGACCAGGTTCCGGAAGGGACGCGGATTTTTGTCGTCTCTGACCATGGGGCGAAACGGATGGACGGCGGCTTTTGCATCAATGAATGGCTGATCCGGGAAGGCTATTTGACATTAAGGAAACCCGTGCACAGACCGGCTGAGCTTTCTGCGGATCTCGTCGACTGGAGCAGGACGGTTGCCTGGGGTTACGGCGGCTATTACGGCCGGTTGTGTTTCAACGTCAAAGGCCGGGAGCCGCAAGGCATCATTCCTCCGGGAAAATTGCCCTCCCTGCGAAAAGAAATCGTGCAAAAGTTGAAAAAATTGACTGATGAAGAAGGAAATCCGCTTCACACCAAAGTGATCCGGCCGGAAAAACGCTATGTTGCCACCAAAAATATTCCTCCCGATCTGCTCATCTATTTTGGTGACCTTTACTGGCGTTCCGTCGGCAAAATTGGATTGGGCAAGGTTTATATCTATGAAAATGATACGGGACCGGATGGAGCCAACCATGATTATGAAGGCATTTTTATCATGACACAAAAAGGGAATGGAACGGGTTCGGCTGGCAGATTGGAAACGATCCGCATTACCGATGTGGCGCCTACCCTGCTCGCCCAATTCGGTCTGAAGCCGCTGCCGGGAATGCGCGGAAAAGCCGTGACGGTTTAGCCGGCCTGCAAAACTAACCAATGCCTATTCCCGTGGAACGACACCGAATTGGACAGTTACTCATATGCTAAGAAAAGGGAAACGACCTTAAAGGCAGGTGAGATGATGAAAATCGTCTTGATTGCCATCGATACGCTTAGAGCTGATCGTTTGGGATGCTACAACAACCGGAAACCGTCTCTCACTCCTCATCTGGATTCCCTGGCGAAACAGGGAGTTTTGTTTGAGAACATGATCGCGGAAAACAATGTAACCCGCAGTTCGTTCGTCACGATCATGACGGGAAAAAATCCGCATCAGCACGGGATTGTCAATATGAAGCACGTTCCGATTCCCGCGCGGTTGGTTCCGTTGGCGCAAATCTTGCAAAAACACGGTTATACGACCGCCGCAGTTGATTGCAATCACCGCATCACCGGCAAAAACAGCGCCTGGTTTAAAAAAGGATACCAAACGTATATCGATCCGGCGGAGGATAAGGAAACGCATTTGACTTTGCCCGCGCGGGAGGTCAGCCAAAAAGCGGTCGCATGGTTGAAAAAACACGCACATGAACCGGATTTTTTCCTGTTTTTACATTATTGGGACCCGCACTACCCCTATATGCCGGAACCGCCTTATGCCAAATGGGCTGAAAAGCATGCTGCCACGGTCTCGGAAGTGCGGAAGGAACCTTCCCTGAAAGCCGTGATGCGGGAACCACTGTGGAGTTTTATAAACAAATACAATAAAAGCGGTCTCCCGGCCAGCAGCATTCGCCAGCGCTATGATGGCAGCGTGAAGCAGGTGGATGACTCGATCGGAGATATTATCAAGGTGTTGTCAGAGACGGGGACGCTGGAAGAGACGTTGCTGATCGCAGTCGCTGACCATGGGGAAAGTTTGGGGGAACACCGGATCTACTTTGATCATCACGGATTGTACGAACCGACAATTCATGTTCCCTGCATCATTTCTTACCCGAAACGGCTGCCCAAGAATAAACGCATTACTCCTCTTTGTCAGCATGCGGATATATTCCCCACTGTTTTGCATCTGGCCGGGATCAGGAAGCCGAAAGGGATCGGCAGGATTGACGGGCGTTCACTGTTGCCGTTGATTCAGGGAAAAGTGAAGCAGATTCGCCCCTTTGTCGTTTCCTGTGAGGCCAACTGGCAGCTGAAGCGCTCGATCCGAACCTTGCGCTGGAAACTGATCCGCTCCTATGAGAAGGATGTTTACGGAAATCCGAAATGGGAATTGTATGATTTGAAAAAAGACCGGGGTGAAACAAAAAATGTGATCGCACAACATCCCCAGGTGGCGAAACAATTGAGGGGACAGATGGAGCGATGGGTGAAGCAAATGCTGCAAAAATACAGGCGCAAAGATCCGTTGGCACAAGGGGTAAAGGTCAAACTGCACCGCGCGACAGTGGCGGATGAAGAGAAAGTGAAACAGCGTTTAAGCGAACTCGGGTATTAAAGGGAAGGAACCCATCTGCAAGATCAGGTGGGTTCCTTGTACATGGTGAAGAAAGTTTCCTTTCGCAAGGTGTTGATCCGTGTGTCAAGATCTGTTTGCCGGGGGATGACCCGAACGCGTCCGTATCTCTTTCACGTAGGCATCGCTGAAGCCGGCTTGATGGATTTGTTCTGCTTTCGCATCCGCATCGGGCCGTTTGTCATATATGCCGGCGTTTACATAATAAACGATTTGTCCATTTTCCTTCTTCTGATAGAGTCGGGAGTCGATTCCTTTTTCCTTCAACTGATTAACCCGGTTTTGCGCATCTTCCTGTTTATCAAATTTGCCGGCGATCACGACATACTTGACCGCAGGAATTTGTTCCTCCGGCGGCGGGGCAGGTGGCGGATCTTGTTCCTGGTCGTTGTCCGGATTTTTGGGTGGCGAGGCCTCAGGCGGTTTGGGGGCTTGCGGCTCTTTGTCCGAAAAAGGGGGATCCACATCGTCTTGTTTCGGCTGCGGTTTGGTCTCGTTTGGATCATCAATTGTTTTGTGCTTTGGCTTTTCTTCGGAAAATTTTATTTTTTTATGAGCGGCTTCTGCCACTTTTTGTGTGTCCTCATTATTGATAAACGGAGCGGCGATTACCCCGAGCTTACGGGGGTTGTTATCGGTGTTTACAAAGTTGAACCCCAAACAGAACAGCAGGATGATGACAAACAGGAGAGAACCGCTCAGCAACACTTTTCTCTTATTCTTCGCTTTGGCCGGCCGTTGCACCCCTGCACGGTCTGTCGAAGGAATTTCCGGCTGGTATGTGCCATGCAAAGCTTCCCGGAGGGCGTTTTTCATTTGGTCGGCTGATTGAAAACGGTGCTGCGGCTTTTTGGACAGCGCTTTATGTATGATGTGGCACAATGGGTCGGGCAACTGTGGATTGGTTGATTTTGGATCAGGAACAGGCTGCTGTATATGCTTCAATGCAATGGCCACAATTTCATCGGCATCAAACGGAACTTGTCCGGTCACCAGTTCATACAAAACCACGCCCAGCGAATACAAGTCGGACATATAACTTACCTTATGACCGGATGCCTGTTCCGGAGAAAGATAATGGACGGAGCCGAGAACCGTTCCCGTTTTTGTATAGTGCGTCGTTGCACCGAGCAGGCGGGAGATGCCAAAATCCATGATCTTATAGCGGCCGTCCGGTGTGCTCATGATATTGTGAGGTTTTATGTCACGATGGATGATCCCGTGTTTGTGCGCATGAGATAATCCGTCACAGATCTGCATGGCGATTTTCATCGCTTCGGCAGAGGGAAGAGGGCCGCGCATCCGCAGGAGCTCGTCCAAGGTAAGCCCTTCGACAAATTCCATGACGATGTAATAAGTTTGTGCCTCCTGTCCCACGTCGTAGACATTGACAATATTGGGATGGGACATTTTTCCGGCCATTTGCGCCTCGCGTAAAAAACGGTTCACAAATCCTTCATCTTTGCTTAATTGGTCATTTAATACTTTAACGGCCACGTGCCGGTTCAAAAGCACGTCCTTAGCTTTGTAAACACTTGCCATGCCACCGTCGCCCAGGTGTTGAAGGATTTCATACCTTCCACCCAACTGCTTTCCTTCCAAATGGCATCACCTTTTTCTTAAATAGCTTACACCTCTACATTATACATAAACTGTTTGAAAAATATATAATTTTGCGACTCGATTTTCTAAATAGTAAAAAATTTGTCAGCGAAATTCATTTTGTTAATAAAATTATATATATTAAGAATGCGACAATTCGCGATACAGGTAATCCTTGGATTCAGGTGGGATCGTATCAGGCATCCGGGTGGCAGCGTGTTTTAAAAACGAAAACCAGCCGGACAGTCCCGAAGGAAATCGGCTGGTTTTCTGTGGAAATGCATTGCGGGCCGGACGAGGAAAGTTAAGGTTGGAACTCGCTTAAATGATTGCGTCGGAGCTGATCTTTTTCTTCGTCCGATTTACTATAGTCAAAATGATAGATGGCGCCTTCCCAATCGCCATACATCGGATTGGGGAAGATGATCAACTTGTCGCCAAACTGGCTTTTCATTTGCTCCACCATCGCGTTTCTTTCGGTCAGCTCCTTTCCTTCAAAACCGCTGAAATCGCTCAGGTTGTCGCCAAAGAACAACAGGATCTGATGATTTTTGGCAACTTGCTGCCGTCTGTTTTCTTTCCCTTTCTCTTCCGGCTGTTGCAACAGAACGTGATCAGGCGTCGCTTGCGGGGCGCCGATGAGTTGAAGATTTTTGATCGTCGCCTCTTTCTGCGATTCTTTCCGGTTGGAAATATAGTAAATATCAACGCCTTTTTTGTCGGCATGGTTGAGAAAATCAATTGCACCCGGCAGTGCTTTTGCTTTGGCACTGGCAACCCATTTGTCCCATTGGTCGGGATATTCTTTATTCTCTTTTGCCGTATACGCCTGGTAGGGGCTGTTGTCGAATACCGTCTCGTCCAAATCCAGGACGACAGCCGGCTTTTTCTCTGTCCCTTTGTCCAGAGCCTGATCCAATCTCATCGTTCCGATATTGTAACCCTGGTAATACAGCGCTTTTGCTTCCCCGGAAGTCTGAAACCACAGGTCGGATAACAACTGTTGGCTGCTGATTGTCGCCGCCGGTTTAGCCTTGGGGGGAGTTGCGGATTGTGCAGGAAGGGAAGAGTTGCAGGCGGTCAGACCAAGTGCCAGAAAGGCGGCCATCGCGGTAATGAGCTGTTTCATGCTGATCATGTTGACCTCCTTCACAAGTTGGGCGTCTTTTTTATATATTGAATTTCTTCTCTTTATTATAGGATACTTGTGAATATTAGCATAAGATGATAGGAGACACCAAGAGAGATTTCTGGATCTCTGCCCCGGCCGCGAATTACAAGCAAGAAGGGGAACCCCTGGACAAAAGAGGATTTTCAAGGATGGAGCGCACTTTTTGAGTGGCGGGAAAATAAAATGATGTTAGCTTATGAGATAGAAAGGAAAGGGACGAAGATGAATGCGCCTTTTCTATATTTCTTCGGGATGTGGGTTTTCATTCCAGAATCATTTGTCCGATGAGGATCAAAACATCATTCAAGCTTTTCGCCAGATGGAAAAAAGCCTCCCCAATTTCCGTTTCTCTTCCTTTTTGCTGCGTCGTGAGCATCCTTCATTGCTTTTTTCACGGATTCGCAATTTCCGGCCTGATGTGATTTTATCCTTCCGGGGAGCGAATCTGCCTGCGTCAGTAGTCACCCGGTTGCGCTCATACCGCATTCCGATCGGAGTCTGGGTGGTGGATGATCCCTACCGGTTAAAGACACATGAACAGTTGGTAAAGCCTTATCATTTTGTGGTGACTCAGGACAGCAACAGCGTCCGGTTTTATCGAAACAGGGGGAAACCGGCAGTTCACCTCCCGCTGGCCGTAAATCCGGACAAATATTGCCCGCAGGAAGTCCCGGAAAAATATCGGTCCGACATCTGTTTTGTCGGCAGCGCTTTCCCTGTCCGCATCCACTTTTTCGATACATTGACACCGCTGTTGCTGCGGCACAAAACGGTGATCATCGGACAGTGGTGGGAGAAATTAAAAAACTACGACAAACTGAAAGCCTGTATCCATAACCGGCCGATTCCCCCTTCGGAAGTCGTCAAATATTACAATGGTGCAAAAATTGTACTTAATATACATCGCACATCCAATGACCGTCAGGATAATCCGTTAAACATCCCGGCGCACACTCCCAACAACCGCACGTTTGAAATCGCGGCCTGCCGGGCCTTCCAACTGGCCACATGGCGCGAGGACATGCAGAGGTTATACGATCCCCAAACGGAAATGGCTACATTCCGCGGATTAAATGATTTACGGAAAAAAATCCGCTATTACCTGCACCATGATGAAGAGAGAGAGGAGATGGCGGCCAACGCATACCGCCGTACACTGAAGGATCACACCTATGTGATGCGGTTGAAATTCCTGCTCCATCTGTTGCGAAACCATCCGCAATTAAAAGGGATCCGTTCGAAGCCGGCGCGTCTGTGAAATCGGCTTGAACATAAGTTGTGATTGCAGCCGGAAGCCGTTTGTGGCGGGCAGATCAAATAATAAGGATGAGAATGGGACCGGCACTGTGTTAATATGGGAAACGAGGCAATCGTGGCACCTTGATCCAGGTAAAAGAAGGAGGAGAAAACATTGCACCAATATTTGGGGCACATCGGTTCCTTTCCGATCCGTTCCTACAGCATCCTGTTTTTGCTGGCGATTTTGCTCGGCCTCGGCGTGACGGTGACCCTGGCCAAACTGCAAAAAAAGGATCATCTAATCGAGCCATTGCTTGATATGATTGTTCCGGTTCTGTTCGGCGCGATCATCGGGTCGCGATTTTGGCATGTTTTCCTGTTTGACTGGGGCTATTATAAAAATAATTTATGGGAGATTCCGGCCATCTGGCATGGAGGCTTGTCGATTCAGGGCGGTGTTGTCGGGGCGCTTCTGGTCGGCCTCTGGTATGTGCGCAAGCATCAGCTTTCTTTCTGGGAATTGGCTGATTTGTGCGCTCCGGGGCTCATTCTGGGCCAGAGCATCGGCCGGGACGCCAACCTGATGAATGGAGATGCCTTTGGCGACCCGACCGGGGGAGACTTCGGGCTGGTTTATCCCGAGGGGACCGTGGCCCGGGCTACTTACGGGGATCAGCCGCTATGGCCGGCCGAAGTGTGGGAAGGGCAGATGGATGTGATCATCTTCGCCCTGCTTCTCATCCTCATGCAGAAGAAGATGCCCAAAGGTTATCTTTTCCTCCTATACAGCATCTTGTACAATGCCGGCCGTTTTTGTCTGGAAATGCTGCGGGGGGATTCGCCGCGCTATCTTTTTCACTGGACAGCGGCGCAATGGACGGCGGCCATCGTCATTCTCATTTCCATTCTGGCGGGAATTTACCTCGCTTTGGCCAGCCGCAGGAAAGCGGAAAACAATTAATCGCGATAAAAAGGCGAAACGCAGGTGCACCCCTGTGTTTCGTTTTTTGTTTTTTATCCTAATAACTGCGCAAGCTCAGCTGATTCCGCCGGTAAAGCTCTTCGACAAATGCCCGCGTTTTGGCAAAGGCTTCTTCGGGCGTATCGACGACTTCGGCGATATAAGCTTCATCCGGCAACCGGTCATCCACACCGGGGATTTTGATTCGGTCACCATAGCTGTTTATTGTGCCGAACTCCCGCATGTGGTCGACTAAACGGAAGAGCGGTTCCCAATATTCCCGGTGGACAAAAATCACTTTTGTCCGGTGTCTTCTCAGATGTTTGGTGGAGATTTTGGACAAGGTTTCAAACACTTCCCAAGCAGTGCCGTAGCCGCCTGGCCAGAACAGGATCACGTGGGAGTAATTGATCAGGACCCCTTCGCGGATGGAGAAATTGTTCATTCTGAGCCGTTGATTGGAGTAAATGGAATAACTGTCGCGCAGGTTGAAAAAATTGTCATAGCCAAACTGACAGTCAATCCCGATGACATGCGCGTTCTGGCTTCTCGCTCCCTCTGCGACAGCCTGCATGATGCCGGGGCCTCCTCCCGTACAGACAGGCACATAGCAACCACCTAACGCTTTCTCTTGTTCCGTCGCCGCATACCTGCCCCACAATTCGCCGAACTTTTTGGCCGAATACCAATAGGAGGCGCTTTTTTCCTTGATCTTCCGATGCCGGTCCATTCTGACTTGCAGCCGATCCAGTTTGTCTTGCAGAAGTTGCCGGCTGAATTCGTCCTGCTCATTTTCCAGCGCCGATTTCCAGTTGTTCCCGTGCTGGCCCAGGATCTCCAGACTGGTGTCGATTTTTTCGTGAGATGAAATGCTGGCCGATCCCATGACAGTCACAACCCCGTACTTGGCCTCGTAATCAAACAACAGCCCGGCGGCATAGATATCCGCCACGCTGTCTTCATTGCTCAGGGCACGGTCATTGGGCACATAGGAGACTTTGCTGCCGGCGACAGAGAAAGAAGCGATGCACGGGGCCGCGGAATAATCTTTCCATCTGAGAATAAATCCGTCTTCATCGATATTGTAAGCATCAACCTGACCGTTTTGGCTGATGTTGCTGAGAGATAGGCTGTAGCTGTTTGTTTTCAGCGGGTCGGCCAAATTTTTTGCAAATTTGATTCGTTCTTCAAATCTGATTTTGGCGTGAGGCCCCGAAGTTTTTTCGATCCACCATCCCGTTCCGGAGCTGGTCCATGTTCCTGTGGCCGGTTCAAAAAAGACGGTGCCGTGAAGTTCGATCTCATTTTTCACAGGAAAAACACCCTCACTTTAGCCGATTTTGATTTTTTCAAGGGGTGAGAAATTACGTGACAGCTGAACCTTAAGTTTTCCGTTGTACTATGATGGCCGAAGTGAGAAAAAATATACCGGCACCGGTGCATCTTTGACGGAAGCCGCTCACAGGTCATCTCTTCTTCAACGGATTAACCGGCAACAATGTTTAACCGTTCTTTTCCTCCGTAAACATTCCACCAGGCGACGGCATTTTTTTGCAACACGTCATTCAGCTTCTGCACTCTTTTTACTCCCACGTTTAACAGCCATTCCCGCAGGGCTGCTTCCCCATGGCGGGCGTAGACGGGAATGCCGTCTTGCCAGGAGGCGCGGCCGCAGAGAACACCGGAGAAGGGAATCTGTGCTTCACCGGCGAACTCAAGGGTTTCGATAAAAACTTCATCCGTCACCCCGCCGCTTAAAAAGATAAAAGGCACTTCGGCGGCTGCGGCGGCTTCCTGCATCAGTGTTTTCGCTTCTTCCAGAGTGTATGCGACGGGATGGCCTTCGTTCGCTTTCAGTCCTTTCACATAGTGGACATTTACGGGCACTTCCACTTTCAAGACATCGATATGGTATGCCGGCCGTGAAAATTCCTTCATCATTTTCCTTACATTGTGCGGGCGGACTTTGGCAAATTCGATGCCCTTGCTGTCGGGAATGTGCCGGGAGTAACATAACGGTTCCAAAAAGAACGGAAGATTTAACGCTTTGCACTCCAGGCCCACCCGTTCAATCAGCGCCTGCTTGACGGTGTTGATTTCTTCCCGGTCATCGGGATCATAGTAAACGAGCAGTTTTACCGCCTGTGCTCCTCTCTGTTTTAAGCGCAGAACCGACCACTCGGGGAGCAGATCGGGCATGCGGTTTTCGTCTTCTGCGCTGTACCCGGTTTGCTCGTAAGCCATGATCAGTCCTGCATTGTCAGCGCGCTGTTTCGCGGCCGGCCATCCGTATTCGGGATCGAGCAGGATGCTGCTCGCATGGGGAGAAAGGATTTCCGAGACCAAGGTTTTAAAGGCAATGAGCTGTTTTTCCGTTACCTCGTTTTGACTGTACTGAGCCAGTGCCTTTTTCAGTGATCCGCGTTGATCCATCGCCGTAGCCGTAATAATTCCCCGTTCATTGGCCAGTGAGCAGAGCAAGGAAAACTTTTCTTCGGTCATCAGGCGACCCATCGCGTTCCCTCCCGATCGGGCTATTATTCAATAAATTAAGAATTGATCGTTAATTATCAATATATTATTAATGTAATATACAGAGGAAAATTTTGCAAAGATATCCATCCTTGCGAGGTGAATGCATTGATTCGCATCGTCTGTCCAAATCCCGCTCTCGATCGGACGATTCTGTTGCCGGAATTGTGCTATGATGAGGTAAACCGGGCCACCGATTTCCGTGTTGTTCCCGGAGGAAAAGGGGTAAATGTGGCCCGTGCCTGCCGCCATTTTCAGATGGCTGTGGCGATCTACGGATTTGTTGGGGGAATGGCGGGAGAGCTGGTGCAGGAAGGTTGCTGGATCCCGGGAATTTTCAACCGTTTGACCAAAATCAAAGGGGAAACGAGAATTTGCAGCATCTTCGTAGAAAAGAAAAACGGCCGGGTTACCGTCGTCAATGAACCCGGGCCGGAAGTGAGCGGGGAGGAACAAAGCGACTTGAAACAGAAGCTTTATTCCGACATCCGCGAAGGTGACATCGTGATCTTTTCCGGAAGCCTTCCCGGCGGTGTTTCCAGTTCCTTTTATGCCGAACTGGCCAGACAATTGACGGAAAAATCCGTAAAAATTATTGTGGATACGAGCGGAAAGGCGCTTCAAGAGGCGATGCGGGTAAATCCGTGGTTCGTCAAGCCCAATTTGGAAGAGTTTCAAGAACTGACGGGAGTGGCTGAAAATGCGGATCGCCGGACGATATTGCAGGAAATGAAAAACTGGATAAATCAAGGCGTGAAACACATGGTAGTGACATTGGGAAAAGAAGGTCTGCTCTACGCCGGTCAAACGGAGTGCTTTTTCCTGAAATCCCCGCGGGTCGCGGCCGTTAACCCCATTGCCTGCGGCGATACGTTGTTGGGCGGATTTGTTTCGCGGTATGTGCAAACAAAGAGAATCAGGCCTTCTTTGCAACTGGGGGTTGCTTGTGCCGCGGCCAACGCCATGAATCCGTACCCGGGGATTCCGGACGATGCGGATCTGAATGCTCTCACCGAACTTGTCGAAGCGGAGGAGATGGATTGATTGGCATAAAAACAAAAACCCCCGTCTCCCCGAAAGGACGGAGGTTTGCCAGAAGTCAGGCCTGCACTTTTTTCTTTCTTCCAAGCGGCAGGTTCGTCAAGAGAAGAATGCTGAAAATAATCAAACAAAGTCCGAAGCAGGTGGCCAGTCCGATTCGTTCCCGGAGGAAGATCGCTCCCCAGATGCAGCCGAAGATCGGAACGAGAAAGGTAACATACAAGGTCTGGGTCGGACCAACCTCTTTTAACAGCCGGAAATAGAGCAAGTACGCAAAGGCAGTGGAAAGGAGGGCCAATCCCAGGACGGACCAGATGACGGCCATCGATGGAATCTGCCCGGGTATGGTAAAACAGGCAAAAGGCAAGATGGCCACGGCAGAACCGAACATCTGGCCGATGGAGAGTTCCAGAGGGGTGGCGTTGAAATTTTTCTTGGCATAAATGGAACCGATCCCGTAAAAACAAGCGGCCATCAAGGAACTGACGATCGCGACAACGGTTTGCCAGTGAAGCTGGATCGTTGTCCAGCCCACCAAAACGATGACGCCGATAAAACCGGTAATAAGGCCGAGGATTTTTCTTGCGTTTAACGGTTCTTTAATCCAGATGCGGGCGATCACCGCAGAAAACAACGGGGTGGTTGCATTGAGAATGGCCGCGAACGAAGCGGGCAGGTATACTTCAGAAAACGAAATCAGCACAAACGGAATCGCCGCATTTACCGCTCCCAGAGCAATATATTTTTTCCAGCTGCCGATAAATCCAAGCCCTTTTTTAATGACCAGACCGTAGAGGAACAGGGCCAGAAAAGCGAATCCAAGGCGGAGGGCAACAAGGAATATCGGGCCGATCACCGGTGCAGCAATCCGCATGAATAAAAAGGAAGCCCCCCACAAAGCGGCCAGAGAGAATAAAAGGGACAGATTTCGCCAATTCATAGTCGCTCGAACCTTTCTGTTTCCAAATGGAATTTCTTATAAAAATAGTTTAATAGAAAATATGATGGATATAAAATAAAAGTTTTTCATATGCAAAGGAGCTGGGAGCATGAAACAGGAAAAGCAGCGGGGAGAATGGCAAGATCGTGATACAGCGTTATTTCTGCGATACGGGCATATTTTTGTTCCCGAGCGTGAAGAATGGGGCCGTACTTTCACGGACCTGATTCCCTTCGAAAGAGATGAATCTTTCGTCGCGGTGGAGATCGGGGCCGGAGGCGGATGGTTAAGTGAAACCATTCTGACTCAGTACCCGAACAGCAAAGTGATAGCCCTCGACGGTTCTCAGCAGATGATCCGGCATGCCCGCCGGCGTTTGCAATCTTTCGGGGATCGCGTTGAATTCCGGCTCTTTAATCTCTTTGATTACGAGTGGTACCGGATGTTTGATGAAAAGATCCATTGTTTTGTCAGCAGCTTGGTGATCCATCATCTGGACGGAGAGCAAAAGCGAGCGTTATTTAAAGGGTTATATTCGGTTTTGGAGCCGGGCGGCGCTTTGCTCATAGCCGACATCATGAAAGAAACAAGTGAATATGCGCGGATTCATATGGGACGGGCTTGGGATGAGGAGACCGCCCGCCGCTCCCTGGATTTTGAGGGGAATTTGCAGGCATTTAACCAGTTTCAGAAAGAGAAGTGGAATTTATTTCATTATCCGGATCCGGCGGTGGATAAACCATCCACGTTGCCGGAACAGCTCGGTTGGCTGCAAGAGGCCGGTTTTACGGGAGTCGATGCTTTTTGGGTGAAAGCCGGACATGCTTTGTTCGGAGGGTATAAAAGGGGAGAAAAATAATACAGCGCTTGTCGATGCAGCGGGTAAATCCCTTCATTTGCACGGGGTTTACCCGCTGCATCGCTCTTGCTGGGCTTATCTGAAATGGCCCAAAGCGTGTTCGTCATGGTGGAAGTCGGAACCGCCCGTCACGATTAAATCATGTTGCTCTGCCATTTGCAAAAATTTTTTGGCTTCTCTTTTGCCATGCTGGCGGTGCCATACTTCGATCCCGTCGATCCCCATCAAGATAATTTCTTCAATGAGCTCATGGTTTTTCAGGTATCCAGGATGAGCCAGAACGGCGACCCCTCCTGCTTCGCGGATCATTCGGATGCCTTCGGGGAGCGGGAGTTCTTTTTTGCTGACATCGGCGGGTTTGCCATCGCCAAGATAGTGATTAAACACTTCTTTTGTATCATAGGCATAACCTTTGACCACGATGGCTTGGGCGATGTGCGGTCTGGCGATGATGCCGTTCCCGCTGATTTTTTTTACATCTTCCAGGGTGATCGGCATGCCCAGACGGCAAAACTTTTCGATGATTTTCTTGGCGCGTTCTTCCCGGTTTTCGCGAAATTCGGCCAAACGCGAGTGAAGCAGATCCAGATCGCGGATGTTATAACCTAAAATATCGATGCTCAGGCTTTGCCAGCGGGTGGATATCTCCACCCCGGGAATTACCGTCAAATCATAAGCCGGAGCCAGGCTGATCGCTTCACGGAGGCCGTCCAGCGTATCGTGATCGGTGATGGAAATCGTTTTTAACCCGACTTTGGTCGCGAGATCAAGGATTTCTGCCGGCCGGTAACGCCCGTCTGATGCGGTGGTATGAATATGCAGATCAAAAGTTCCCAATGGCAAATCATTCAGGATCTTCATTGTCAAAACTCCCTTGCGTGGATTAATGCATTATATGGAAATGAAATGGAAGGGTATAGGCCAAAGGAAAACAGGTATGTTGATGCAAATCAACTTCCGAAAGAAAAAAGAAGGTGTTTTTATCACGGGCGAAAAATATTTACTTTGCTGGAATCTTTTTCAAAACAGAAACGGTTGGCCCAAGCTCAGGCCAACTCGCATTACATATGGCAATACCCGGCTGTTTTGAAGATTAAACCGTAATCTTCTGAAAAGGAAAGGAAAATGGAACATGACGGTAAAAATGAGAGAAGCGCTTCCGGGACATTTATTGTACGATTTGTACGATGATGCGGAGATGACGATCCATTATCTGATTGATTCCTATGAGGAATGGAAGCAGAACTGGCGGCAGGTTCCGCTTAAAGTGACGGAAGCGCTGGAGGCGGTCGGGGCCAGATTCAGGCATGACCAGCATTTGATTGAGAAGCGCAGGCGGGAGATATTAATGGAACTGAAGCAACATTTTCCTGAAGTCTGGCAATATTTCCACCCGAACGGCGAATTCAGCCGCTACCATTGGGATTATGCCCGCTCTGCCTTTTGGTGCCGCCTCCGTTTCAAGCAGATAGGATCAGCAGGGGAAGAGGGCGATTTGGAATATTAATGAGGCAAAATCCGGTCAGGATGAGTATAAATATTGCATTTGCGGTTTCGCATAAATCCGACGGTCGTAATTCCTAGCTCATCAGCCAGGGTGAGCGCCAAATCGGTGGGGGCGGATTTGGACAACAGGATGCCGACGCCGATTTTGGCTGCTTTTAACAGGATTTCCGATGAAATGCGCCCGCTGAAAGCCACCAGCTTATCATGAAGCGGAATCGGGGAGCGCAGCCAGTGGCCGTAAAGTTTATCCAGTGCATTGTGCCGCCCGATGTCCGTACGCATGGCAAGAATCTGACTGCGGTCGCACAATGCGGCATTATGAACTCCGCCGGTCTGTCGAAAGCAATTGGACCGGCTGTGCATCATCTCCATCAGCTGAAAGCATTCGTCCAGCGTAACGACCGCCCGGCTGGTTACGGTTTTTGCCGTTTTCACGTCGTTGTGAAAATAAAAGGATTGTCTGCTCTTGCCGCAACAGGAGCCGATAAAGCGTTTGGAATAAAATTCTCGGGCTTGAGGGGATGGATTCCTCGTTTCCGCATAAGCAAACCCGCCTTTGTAATCGAGTGAAAGTGCTTTGAGATCGGATGAAGCCCGAATCACACCCTCGGCGGCGAGGAATCCGTACACGAGATCTTCCACATCGACCGGACTGCAGACGATGGTGGCAAATTCAATTCCATTCAGCATGATGGTCAGCGGATATTCCACGACAATATCATCTTCCACAGGTTCCAGCTCTGATTCATGGCAGCGAATCACCGGACGGCGGATCGATTGCTCCATAACCATACGCCCCTTTATAAAAGTTGAATCATTTGAGAAATAAAATATCTCATTTTATAATGATTATATCGTATCTCTAATGAAATTTTTCAGTTGGGAAAAACCTTAGTCTTTTGACAACCGGAAATTAAATGATGAGACATTTCAGGAAAAAGAGGGGAGAACAGTGGGGGAGACAAAACATACCGGGCCGGTCAAGCTGCCGAAATGGCCTGATCCCAAATTGTGGGTCAGCCCGATGCCTTTTGGATTGGGAAAGCTGAAACCGCACCATTTGCGGGATACGCTGAAAGTGGTTTGGGAAAATCGCGACCAGCTGGAGTTTGCGGCGCGCATTTTGACCAAGGGCGTCTGCGACGGGTGTGCGCTGGGAGTGGCCGGCTTGAGAGATCAGACATTGACCGGCATGCATCTGTGTACAACGCGTTTAAATCTGCTGCGACTCAATACGATGCCGGCGATCCGGCCCGATGTCCTTCATCGCGATATTGACGAACTACGTAAGTTGGACAGTACGGCGCTGCGAAAGCTGGGAAGAATTCCTTATCCGCTGCTCCGTTTAAAAGGGGAGCGTTCGTTTCGGAGGATCAGCTGGGATGAAGCATTACGGTACATCGCGGCGAAGGTGAAGGCGATTGATCCGAAGCAGATGGCGTTTTATTTGACCTCACGGGGGATTCCCAACGAAACTTATTATGTTGCCGCCAAAGTCGCCCGTTTTTTGGGCACCAACAACATTGACAACGCTTCTCGGATTTGTCACTCTCCTTCCAAGACAGCCCTGAAGCGGTCACTCGGAATCGGGGCATCCAGCTGCAGCTACAAGGATTGGATCGGGACGGATGTGCTCGTCTTCTGGGGGAGCGTTGCGGCCAATAATCAACCGGTCTCAACCAAATACATGTACGCTGCCAAACGAAAAGGGACCAAAATCATCGTGATTAACCCTTATCACGAACCGGCGATGGATCAATACTGGATTCCGTCGATTCCTGATTCCGCCCTGTTTGGGACAAAAATTGCGGATGATTTTTACCAGGTCAACATCGGCGGCGATATTGCCTTTATGAACGGCGTGATAAAGCATTGGTTTGAAATGGAAGAAAAAAATCCCGGCTCTGCGATCCGGCATGATTTTGTGCGCGAGCATGTGAACGGTCTGCCGGAATTGAAACAGCATGTACAGCAATACAGCTGGGAAGTGCTGGAGGAGTCGTCCGGATTGACGCGCGAACGGATGAAAGAGTTTGCCGAATTGTTGGCCAAAGCGGACTCCGCTGTTTTTGTCTGGTCGATGGGACTGACGCAACACCGCTTCGGTACCGATAATGTTTCCCAAGTCGTCAATTTGGCTCTGCTGCGCGGGTTTATCGGCCGGGAACACTGCGGGGTGATGCCGATCCGGGGCCATTCCGGCGTGCAGGGGTCAGGTGAGATGGGAGCCGATCCCTTCAGTTTGCCCGGCGGCGATTTCTCCGATGAAAACGTGGCCAGAATCGAACGGATCTGGGGGTTTCCGCTCCCTCGCTGGCAGGGGGATATCGTGGGGATATCATTGGAAAATGCGCTGTTGCCGGAGGATCATCAGCGAAAGCTGAAGCTTTTTTATACCTCCGGTGGCAATTTCCTGGAAACGATGCCGGACCCCGATTTTATGAGAAAGTGTTTGGAGAATATCGAAGTCCGCGTGCATCATGATATTATTTTGAACACCTCCACTTTGACCGATGCCAAAGAAGCGGTTCTTGTTTTGCCGGCGATGACCCGGTATGAGATTCCGGGCGGGGTGACATCTACATCGACGGAACGGATGGTTTATTTTTCTCCGGAAATTGAAGGGCCCCGAATTGAAGAAGCGAGGCCGGAGTGGGAAATTTACCGGGATCTGGCGGCGCTTGTCCGTCCGGAGCAGAAGCGGCTGATTTGGTTTGAGACGACTTCGCAGATTCGGGAGGAGATCGCCAAGGCGGCGCCCGATTATGAGGGGATTCAAAACCTCCGGAAGCAGGGCGATGTCTTTCAGTGGGGCGGAGCCTGGCTGTGCGAGGGAGGAGAATGTCCCACCCCCGACGGACGCGGCCGATTGATTCCGATCGAATTGCCGGAGCGTAGAAAGGAGGAGGGACAGTTTTATGTCACTTCACGCCGGGGGAAACAGTTTAACTCCATGATTTATAACACGAGGGATCCTTTTAACGATGCTGATCGCTACGATGTTTTGATGAACCCCGACGATGCCGGAAGCCTTGGCATTGCGGAGGGAGAAGCGGTTGTCGTCCACAACGCGTATGGAATATTTCACGGACGGGCCAAATTTGCGCGAATCAAGGCGGGAAATCTTGAAGTGCACTGGCCTGAAGGAAATGTGCTTTTTCCCAAGGGCGTTTACGAAAAGTTTGCCGGCATCCCCGAATACAACGCGGCCGCTGTTTTGGAAAAGGCGGAAACGTTCCATGCGCATAAAGACCGAAAGTATATCAAAAAGCGGATCAAAGAATTGGACCTGGAGATTACATAGCGATCCGCTTTTCATCTGAGACGTTTCCGATTTGACAATTGATGCAATCGAATTTAGAATAAAAGCAATAAATAATGTGGAAAGGAACGGTACTTCGAGCGATGGACAACTAATTCTGCTTGGTTGAAGCGAAATTTCATTTGCAGAAATTTGCTTTCCGGAGCAGGATTCGTATGCCCATAGTTCGATGTGCCTTTTTTTGTGCCATATGTCAACGCCTTAAAACCTTGTGTTTTTTGGCGTATTTGGGATACGAATGCCTCTCTGGAAATAGGGAGGTTTTTTTGTGTTTGTATTGGAGACTTATCAACTGAAAAAGTGGGTGGCGGATCGTTTGCTTTTCTCCCTGGAGCGCTTGCAGATTAAAGCAGGGCAAAAAATAGGGGTTGTCGGGGTCAATGGTGCGGGCAAAACCACTTTGCTCCGGGTTTTGTCCGGGGAGTTGCCACCCGACGAGGGCAAGGTGTTGTCCCAGGGGACGACGGGCTGGATTCGGCAAATGGAGGAACAGGAGCGTTTGGAGGATGGCCCATCTGCTTTGAGCGGCGGGGAACGGACAAGGCGAAAGGTGATCCGTGCACTGGCGGAGAAACCGGAGCTCCTTTTTGCCGATGAACCGACCAGCCATCTGGATACAGAGTCGGTGGAATGGCTGGAAAAAGAACTGATCAAATATCCGGGAGCCGTTCTCCTGATTTCCCACGACCGCGCTTTGCTGGATGCGGTTTGCACCAAAATCATCGAGGTGGAAAACGGAAAGGTTCGTCTGTATCACGGAAACTACAGCGAATATCGTCGGCAGAAGGAAGAGGAGCTGGAACGTGCCCGTTTTGAATATGAACAGTATGTGGCAGAAAAAAAGAGGCTGACGAAGGTGGTTGCTGAGAAGAAGCAGAAAGCCCGTTCGATGGAAAAGCCGCCCAAGGGAATGAGCGCGTCTGAGGCAAGATTGATATCCAACAAAGGAAAGGCGAATTCAGCCAGGGCAAAGATGGAAAAACAAGCGAAAGCGATCGAGTCCCGGATCGAGAAACTTGCCAAAAAGGAAAAGCCGGTGGAACTGCCGACGGTTCAGTTCGATTTAAATGTTTATCGTCCCATTAAAGGGAAAAATGCGCTCAGGATTGAAAACATGAGCAAACGCTTTGAGAAAAAAGTGTTGTTTCACCAGCTTACCTGTACCATTCCCAACGGCAAGAAAGTGGCTGTTTTGGGCAAAAACGGGGTTGGCAAATCCACCCTGCTTCAGATGATTGCATCTGGGGCAGACGGGGTTCACCTTCCTCCTTCGGCGAAAATCGGCTACTTCCATCAACAATTGGCCAATCTCGATGAAACGAAGTCAATTCTCGACAATGTGAGAGAGAGCAGCCCTTATTCTGAACAGCTGATTCGCACTGTTCTGGCACGTCTTTTGTTTCAGCGCGAAGCAGTTTATAAAACGGTTGGTGTGCTGAGCGGGGGAGAAAAGGTAAAAGTGGCACTGGCCAAGGTGTTTTTAAGCGATGCAAATCTGTTGTTGCTCGATGAACCGACCAACTTTTTGGATATCTTCACCCGTGAACAGCTGGAAACGGTTTTGCAGGCTTATCCGGGAACCATCCTCTTTGCCTCCCACGACCGTCAATTGATCCGGAAGCTGGCCGACCACATGCTGATTCTGCGCAATGGAAAAGCGATGTACGTTGCCGAGGGATACGACGAATATCAAACCCGTCTGAACCGGAAGTCACTCCATTCCGAACAAAGCCTGAAAGAGCGTCTGCTAAAGGTGGAAACGGAGTTGACGCAGATCCTGGGCCGCTTGTCCATGCCGCAAAAGGAGGATGACGTGGAACAGCTCGAACAGCGGTACCAGGCGCTGCTAAAAGAAGTGAAGCAACTGCGGGAAATGAAATCGTAAAATGAAAAGAGAAATGAAAGGAGCAGAAGTGAATCGTTTCTGCTCCCCATCTTCATCAACCGGCAGAAAGCGGAAGATCAGGAGGCTTAAAATGTGGTCAGGCTATTTCTCCATCCCGGCAGGAATTTTACTTATTTTGTATAAAATGTAAATAAAACGGAAATTCGCAGCCGGGAGGGGAATAGCGTCATGTCGTATGACAACAGAGAAAAAAAGAAACGGGATACAGGGACAACCAAGGTGATTTCGAAATTTTTGAATGTTCCGGAGGACTATGTCAGAGAGCGTTTGACCAAAGAAAAAAGAGAGTGGATTTTCTCGAAAATAAAGGATTTTTTAAAAGAATTTTATCGAAAACAGGAAAGCAAGTGAAAAGCGGCTTTTCCGGAATCCGGTCACCCCGGTCGGATGTGACAATGGCAAGGCATGAAGCAAAGAAAAAAGCCCGCTCCGTACAGGCTGCGGGCTGGTCTGGTGATCCGGAAATCGCGTCTTCCCGGTTCAGCCGCCGATATAGGACATTTCGATTTTTTTTCTGTTTTTCCCATCACCGGTCAGGAATCGTTCTTCAGAGTAGCGGTCTGCCCGTTTTGCCCACAGTTTTTCGATAAACCGGCGAAGTTTTTCGTCGTCTGCACCTTGCCGCATGAAATCCCGCAGGTTGAAGCCCTCCGTCGCAAAGAGGCACGTGTATAAAAAACCGTCGGAAGAGAGGCGCAGTCGGGTGCAGGAGGAACAAAAAGGCTGGGTGATCGAAGGGATCATTCCGACTTCGGTTTCGGTTCCCTGATAGCGGTAACGCGTGGCAACTTCGCCAAAATAAGCGGGGTTGATCGCTTCAAGCGGCATTTCGGCATGAATGCGACTGATGATTTCCTGCTTGGAGATTACCTGGTCTGCATTCCAACCGTTGCTGTTGCCGACATCCATAAATTCAATAAAGCGGACAACCAATTCCCGTTCGCGGAAATATCGGGCCACCTCAACGATTTCCGTGTCATTCACTCCTTTGATCACCACCATGTTCACTTTCACCGAAAGCCCTGCCTTCTGTGCGGCTTCGATTCCTTGCAATACGTCGCGTACACTGTAATTTCGGGAGTTCAGCCGATGAAAGGTATCATCGCGCAATGTGTCGAGACTGACATTGATTCGCTTGAGACCGGCCTGTTTCAGCGGGGCAGCGAATTTCGTCAGTAAAACGCCATTGGTGGTCATGGCGAGATCTTGCAGCGGTTTTATGTCGGCGAGCATTTCGATGAGGTGGACAATTCCCTGCCTGAGCAAGGGTTCGCCTCCGGTGATCCGGATTTTGGAAACGCCCAGTTCCGTGAAGATGTGTGCCAAGCGGACGATTTCCTCAAACGTTAACAATTTTTCTTTCGGAAGAAACGAAAATCCCGAACCGAACAATTCTTCCGGCATGCAATAGCGACAGCGGAAATTGCAACGGTCGGTCACGGAAATACGCAAATCCCGCAGAGGGCGACCCAGCGAATCGACGATGGGTTTCAATTTTTTCATCTCCTTTTACCTGAGCGGCTCACCCGCCGCTGATCGGCGGAATCAAGGCCACTTCATCCTTCGTTCCGATGATTGTCTCTTCACGGGCGTATTCCTGATTGACGGCAATCATGCAAGTCTCAATCAGTTCCCGGCATTCGGGATACTGCCGGCCCAGCTCGCGGCGAAGGGCAGAGACCGTCATGTTTTCCACGGCGGTAATACTGATCGAGTTCCCCAGTTTCTCCCCGATTTCAGCAAAACACAAAATGCGGATCATTTCCTCTCTTCCCCCCTGGCCCCTGATTGGCTGCTAACCCAGAAGGAGCCATCTTCACCGTGCTCTTTTTTCCAGATCGGTACCAGTTCTTTTATTTTTTCGATGGCGTACCGGCAACCTTTGAACGAAGCATCGCGATGGGGAGAGGAAACGGCAATGGCCACAGCCACGTCGCCGATTTCCAGCCGTCCGATGCGGTGGACGATCGCGATTTTGCTGCAGTCAAACTTCTCCAGTGTTTCTTCACCGATTTTTTGCAGCATTTTTTCTGCCATCTCCTGATAAGCTTCATACTCGAGAAAGATCGTTTTTTTTCCGTTTGTCAGTTCGCGCACCGTTCCCATGAAGGTGGTGATCGCGCCGCAATTGCGATCCTGAACCCATTCAATCAAAGGAGAAAGTTCGATTTTTTCGCGGGTGACCGAAAAATTTTTCATGTTGCTTCCACTCCCATAATCCTGAGCAAATATTCAATGCACTTTTCCTGATCATGGACGAACCAATACGGGCACGGGATGGCCCCATCCAACGGAACGCGGGTGAGCACAGCGATAATCCGGTTCAGTTCTTTCAATTGCTCCCATTCTTCCTTTGTGTTAATCAATACAACTTTGGGATGATTTTCATGTTTAAAACCTTCAACCAGGATGAGATCCACTTCACCCATAGAGGATATCAGGTCGGCAAGGGCAGACGGCCGCCTTGAAAACACAGCCGTTTGCGATGCGGAAGTGATGCTGACCGGGTCTGCACCGGCCTGGCTCAATTTCCACGAATCGGTGCCCTCCCGGTCGAAAGTGAAGTCATGCCCGTCATGTTTGATTGCGCCGACACGAAGGCCGCGTTTGGTCCATTCCTGAATCAGGCGGCAACAAAAAGTGGTTTTGCCGGCGTTCTTGAAACCGACAACTTGGATGATTCGCTTCGTCACAATATCACTCCAGTTTTTTAAGCATCAGCACTTGCACTTGATCCCCTTTTTTGACACCGCGCCCGCCGGGCGGAACGATGATCAGGCAGTTGGTGTCGCGGATGGTCAGCGTAACGCTTGATTTTTCCAACCCGGCTGGTCGCACGTAAACCCGGCCGTCTTCGATCTGATAAATTCCCCGGACATACCGCTCAAAGCCGGAAGGCTTGGTAAAATCGACAGCCATGGATGCTGTGATCAGCGGCAAGTCGAACTCCGTTTTCCCCATCATCCCCAGGATCACCGGACGAACAAAAAGCTCAAACCCGACGAAGCAGGCACCCGGGTTTCCGGAAAGCGCGAACAGGAACCGATTATTTCTCACGCCGACAGTCGTGGGACTTCCCGGGCGCATGGCCAATTTATTGAAAAGCATCTGTCCGTCCCAGCGTTCAAAAATGTCGACGAGGATATCGTAATCACCGACAGACACCCCGCCGGTGGTGATCACGAGATCCGCTGTTTCCGTCGCCTGTAAAATGGCGGTTTGCGCTTGGGAGACATCGTCAGGCAAAATCGGCTGCATGAGAGGTTCGGCGCCGCAGTCAAGGAGCAGGCTGTACAACATGTAACTGTTGCTGTTGCGGATCTTCCCGGGTTCGAGGGGCGCATCTGCTTCCAAAAGTTCCGAACCGGTGGCAAAAATGGCAACTCTGGGTTTGCGGTAAACTTTTACTTGCGCATGGCCAAACGTCGCGAGCAAGGCGATTTCACCTGGTCCGATCCGCCGGCCTTTATGTAACAGAAGGGTTCCTTGCTCCAGTTCTTCCCCGATCGCAGCCACATTGGTGCCCGGGGCGATTTCCCGTTCGACACCGACATAGGTTTCGCCGTTTTTTACGGCCGTTTGTGTCATCTCCAGCATGACGACCGCATCGGCGCTGTCCGGAACAGCTGCCCCCGTCATAATTCTCGATGCGGTGGTGTCGGTGATTTCACAGCGCGGAACGTTGCCGCAAGGGATTGTTTCCAATACTTTCAGCCAGACGGGATTTTCTTTGGTGGCCCCTTTCGTGGCCCGCGCCTGGATGGCGAATCCGTCCATACTCGAGCGGCGGAAATGGGGAAGCGGAATCGGTGCGGTGATCTCCTCGGCCAGGGTGCGTCCGTGACACTGGGACAAGGGGAGAATTTCCGTGTCCAGTTCGTTGATATGCGGAAGCAGCCGGGCCCTGGCTTCTTTTACTTTGACAATTTCACGCTGAAAACGCACAAAACCCCTCCTTTTTCAATCGTGATTGGTGTTGCCGGCCAACAGGGCAAGGGCATGGGGGAGTACGGGCCGGATGATTGCAAAGCATTCTTCCACGCCTTTGGGACTTCCGGGTAGATTGATGATCAGGGTCTGATTGCGGATTCCGGCAACAGCGCGGGACAGGATGGCGAATTTCGTCTGTTTCAGCGTCTCCATGCGCATCGCTTCGCACAGTCCGGGCGCTTCTTTATGAATGACGGCCCGGGTGGCTTCCGGTGTGACGTCCCGTGGGGCAAACCCGGTACCGCCGGTGGTGAAGACGAGCTGGCATCCGGTTTCATCCGCCAATTTTTTCAATGTTTGTTCGATTTGAGCTTGTTCATCAGGGACGATTTCATAAGCACACAAATCCCAATCCCGGCATAACTCTTTCAACAATGCGCCGCTTTTGTCGTCTTGTTCTCCTCTGGCGCACCGGTCGCTGACAGTGACGATCCCCACGCGAATGCTCATCTGCCGTCACCTGTCTTTCCGTCAAATTGAAAATGCCCGCTTTTTCCGCCTTGTTTTTCCGCCAGATGAGTCGGACCGATCACCATCTCAGGATCAATCGCTTTGCACATATCATAAATGGTCAAGGCGGCGATGCTGGCAGCCGTTAAGGCTTCCATTTCCACACCCGTCACGCCGACCGTTTTGACTGTCGCGATAATCTCAATTTCCTGCTCGGAGAGAAAATCAAACCGGAGGTCGATTCCGGTCGTAAAAATGGGGTGGCACATCGGAATCAGTTCCGCCGTTTTCTTGGCAGCCATGATTCCTGCGACTTGGGCGACGGCCAAGACATCTCCTTTTGCCATTTTTCCTTGTTTAATTATTTGCAGTGTCTCCGGTTTCATGGTAACCTTGCTTTTCGCCACCGCAATTCGTTCTGTCGCTTTCTTATGAGAAACATCAACCATTTTCGCCCGGTTTTGTTCGTTGAAATGGGTGAGCATGCTTAACCTCCTTCGGGCTGCGGATAAAACCGGCCTCTCAAGCGTGGCGCGGGCCGGATCAATTTTTCTTGAGCTCCCGTCTCTTTTTAAGGATATAGTTAACCGATCATCAAAGTAAAGTATATCCTTTGCATTAAAAAGGAAGAGGAGGCAGAGGATGAATACGGAAAATCCCATTGACCAGGGGACGGGGGCGCAATGGGATCTGGAGAGGACGATAAGGGCTTCATCATTTTTGCCTGCCCGGCAGGTGTTGAACGAAGAGCAGCAAGGCAAAAGAAAGCGCGGCAGAACACAGTGCCCACAAAAGGGCAAGCCGGTTTTGCCCCGATTCGATCGCCATGTACATCGCCATCGGCAAGGTCTGGGTCCGACCGGGAATATTTCCGGCGACGAGCAGCGTAGCGCCGAATTCTCCCAAACTGCGTGCAAAACCGAGGATCACCGCAGTGATCATGGCGCGCCTGGACAACGGGAGATAAATATGGAGGAACACCTGCCAGTCATTCGCTCCGTCACACTTGGCTGCAAATTCAAGTTCCGGGTCGAGGGAGGAAAATGCGGTTTTAAATGTTTGATAGACGAGCGGGAATGAGACGACCACGGCCGCTGCAACAGCTCCCCAATAAGTAAAGATAAACGGGATCGGCAGGAAACGTTCCAGTCCGTCCTTGCCCAGCACGGCCAGCAAAAACAGACCGACGGCCGTGGGAGGAAGGACGAGCGGAAGCAGGAGACAGGTTTCGAGCAGACTTTTGCCGCGAAAAGATGTTCGGGCCATGATCCAGGCAAATAAAATGCCCGTCAAAATCTCGATCAGTGTGGCCAATAAGGCGATGCGGATCGAGATAATGATCGGACTCCAGAATGACTCAACCAATGAAAAACACCTCTACTGCTGCTTTGTCACGAAGCCATACTTGTGTAAAATAAGAATGGATCGTTTTGATAATAAAAACTTTTCATATTCCGCGGCAATTCCGGCCTGTTTGGTCTGTTTGACCGTGCCGACAAAGTATTGGATCGGTTGGTGGCTGTTTTCGGGCAAGGTTTGGACGATCCGCACTTTTTTCGATGTCAGCGCATCGGTTTTATACACGATTCCGGCATTGACCTGTCCTTGTTCCACATAGGTCAAAACTTGTCGCACATCTTTGCCGAACACGAATTTGTGTTTCAGATCGTCCCACAGATGAAAAGAATGCAATGCCTGATCAGCATACCTGCCGGCGGGGACGAATTTGGGTTCGCCGATGGCCACCCATTTGACACGGGAGGCCGTAAGGTCATTCAGCGACTGGAGATGATCGCTGCCTGTTTTCGGCTCAATTAATACGAGGGAGTTGCCGGCGAAAGAATGGACCGTTTGCTTCAGAATCAGATTTTTGCCGGTCAGGGCATCCATCTCTTTTTTGCCGGCAGACAGATAAACATCAACCGGTGCCCCTTTTTCAATCTGCTGTTTCAGAGAACCCGAAGCGCCGAAGTTGACCTTTACGTCCACTTGCGGATGCGATGCTTCAAATTTGCGTGTGATTTCCGAAACGGCATCGCTCATGCTTGCCGGTGCGGAAACAATCAGGGTTGCTTTGCCGGAGGAAGGGCTGCATCCTGTAACAAGACCGCTGAGCAGCATGAAAAACGCGAACATACGAATCATGAAGTCATGAGCCGATCGAATGATGCATCAGCCTTTCCATATGATAGAAGTTTCTTGATCATATTAATGAATAAAATCGAAATCGTCAATCTGCTGAGAAGCAAATCAGGAGGTGGGTTGATTGCTCTCGGGTGTCATTTTGGCAGGAGGGGAAAACCGGAGGATGAACGGGAGAGTAAAAGCGCTTCTGCCTTTTGAGGACAGTACCTTTTTGCAGGTGCAGCTGAGGGAAATGAAAAAAGTGTGTGCGGAAGTTTTGGTGGTGACCAATCAGCCGGATTTGTTTTCTTTTGCCCTGGATGAACAGGTGCGGGTCATCTGGGATCGCACTCCGGGATTGGGGCCGCTGGGAGGGATGGAGGCCGCATTTGACGAGGTTCGCCAACGTGACGTCTGGATTGTCGGGTGCGACATGCCTTTCCTGTCCGGGGAAGTGGCGCAAGCATTGGCTGAATTGCGCACACGGTCATCATATGACGCCGTGATCCCTGTCATAAAGGGAAAAATCCAACCCCTGCATGCCATTTACCACCGGGACAGCGGAAAAGGGATTTCCCGCCTGCTGCAAAAGGGAATGCGGCAGGTAAAGCATTTTTTGGATTCAATTCATTGTTGTTATGTAGAGGAAACTTTTTTTGAGAACCGGTCACTCCCCGTTCAGTTTGCGGAAAATGTCAATACGCCGGAAGATTACCAAAAAATCTTGGACTGGGGCCGGGGGATTAATTAGATTCCTTTCTTTTGCCACTGCTTGGTCACTTCGCGAATGCGGTCCAACTGTTCCCAGTAATTGTGAAGCGCAGTTTTTCCTTCATGGGAGATCCGGATTGTCGTGTGAGGGATTTTTTTGCGTACAAACTGCTTGCTGATAGCGACATAGCCCGCTTTTTCCAATTTGGAAAGATGGGAAGACAAATTCCCTTTCGTCAATCCGGTCAATTCCTGCAAGAAGAGGAATTCGGCCATGGTACAGGCATCCAGCGCACTCATGATCGCCAGCCGGGCTGGTTCGTGAATCAATTTGTCCAAGCGGGTCATCTCTTTAAACGGCATCATCGGTGATCGCCTCCCTTAATTGATCTATCTGTTTAACCAGTTTGTATTATAAACCAGAGCGGAGTGAAAGAAAACACCTTCAGATCCCGGTAAACAAAACCCAGGAGATGAAAGTTAAAGCAGGGGATGGTTTTCACCTTCCACAAAAAAGAGTCTCCTTGTCATGTCAACCACTGGTTTATGCATAATGGTCTGATCGTTACGCCAAATCCACGCGTTTCTTCTCATTTTCTTTGCATGGACTGAGGAATCGTCCTTTTCGTCTTTTTCAAGATCCTAAACCTCATCAAAAATGACGCATGGATGGATAATATGATCCGAAGATTTCCGTTGTTTAACCCCGCTTATTTATCATCATGCGAATCCATATGGAAAGGACGATCTTGATGTGAGGAATAAGGGACCACTCTGTAAAAGAGTGGTTTTATGTTACTGCTGGTAGACTGTCTCCAAAATGAGTTATAGATCAACGCCCTCCCTCTTTTTTTCCCTCAGCAATTACTGAAGAGATCCCGGTCGCTTTTACATGGGTTCTAAGTAAGGCTTCCGCTTCAGTAAGTGCAGGTGAGAGACCATCACCTGAAAAGCTGATAATCACCATCATGATCTGCCTTGTGTGAAGCGAAATCATGGCCCTTTCCGAGTCGCTGGTCGGGGAGCCGAAAGGCCCGTGTTCATCTTCGAAAACCGGGAGGTTCTCAAGGTTGATGTTCGACTTGCCTATACCTTTGTATGACTGTCCTGGTTCACCGACACGAAACGTAAAGGGTGGCACTAATTTGGATAAGTCATAAGTACCAACCGGGTGCAGCGTTTTCAGCGAGATTAAATTATTGATGTCAACGATAGTATTGACCTGGTACAATCCCTTGCCTTGAAGTACACGGCGCAGCAAGGCTTCCGAAGAACCTCGATAACGGGATGGGTCTTTTCCAAGGATTTTATAGACGTTTCGTAACGATGCAATCGGAGAGAGGCCGGTGATGTTAGCCCCCGTATAAGTTTTTTTGATTATAGAAATTTGATTGGTGATCTTGCCCCACAGTTCTTCATCATATTCTGTGTTCTGAACTGTAGCGGTCAAAATACCCAGTTTTAGTTGTGGGGCCGCATCTGACAAAGCAGGATCGATATGAATTGGTTTGACCATGTTATACCCTCCTTTAGTATAGACAGTGTGAATCTCTTGTATTTCTTCTAATACAGGTGCCGGTTGTCCTGCTGCTGTCATATATATCAATCCTGGAGTATACATGGGCGGTTCGTCTCACTAACTAGTTACCAGGCTGTATTGCAAACAACAAAATGGATTACTTATAATTGAAGATAAAATATGAAAAATTTTCGCCGGCATTTGCGAACACCGGAAGCTTCGAAAAAGACCCAGGGGGTGTTCGGAAACGCCAAAGCCCGCATAAGATAAGAGGGAACACTACTTTTTGGATGGAGGTTATCCAATCAATAAAGCCCGAAACTTGTCCAAATCGGGGAGATGTTCGGAAAATCGCATACAAACTCAATAAAATCAAAGGGTACAGTGAACGCTGAATCAACAAGTACACCTCCGGTAGGAGGATTGAAACGCCCGCCTGAAACTCGATTATCCCGCTTTCCTCTTGGAGAATCAACAAGTACACCTCCGGTAGGAGGATTGAAACGCCAGCGCCGGGGCATCCGGTCTGGAACCGCATTGAGGAATCAACAAGTACACCTCCGGTAGGAGGATTGAAACAAGTCAGGATTGTAGCTCTTGCGGACGACTTCCAGAGAATCAACAAGTACACCTCCGGTAGGAGGATTGAAACGTTTCCGCTTCGTCTCCTTTCGGGATTTCCGGTTTCGAATTAATAAATACACCTCCGGTAGGAGGATTGAAACGTGTCGAGAATCGGCTGACGTTGCTTCTGGTAACACCGAATCAATAAATAAACTTCAGGAGACCATCGTACTGCGTTAGTCACTAAAACAAAAAAGTCTGTCAACTTCCAGCACCGTAAAAACCCGGGGGTTGACAGACTTTTGTTCAGTTTGTTTCCGATACGAAGGGAAAATGGCTCCATATTTGAGAATTGTTGCCTGCCTTTGCCAAAAAAAAGAGGCGTCCATCGCCTCTCTAACCTAGGGCATATAAGTCGAAAAATCCAAAAACATTTCTGTTTATTGGAAAGAACCGAGTCGCCGGATGCTGGCTCTGCCTCTGTTGATTTAAGCATTAAATTCCTTCCACAATCCGTTTTGCCCGTTGATGCGCCTCGTACAACAGTCTCTCTTCGTCAATCGTCAACAGTTCTCTGTTTTTCATCAGGATCTTTCCATTCACAATCGTTGTCACCACATCTTGACCGAAAGCGGAATATACCAGCAGCGAGACCAAATCATGATGCGGCACCAAGTGTGGTTGATGGATATTCACCAGAATTAAGTCAGCCTTCTTCCCAACCTCAATCCTTCCAACCTGATGATCCATTTGCAAGAGTGTAGAACCATTTATCGTGGCCATTTGGAGAATCGTATGTGCATCGATGATCGCGGGATCAAACCGATCTAATTTCTGTAGCCCGGATGCCATCTTCATTTCTTTGAACAAATCGAGGGAAGTGGCGCTTCCTGCACCATCGGTACCCAATCCGACCAAAATCCCTTTTTCCAAAAATGAATAAACAGGGGCGATACCACAACCCAACTTCATATTGCTGAAAGGATTGTGTGCCAAGCCGCCTTTCATATTCTGCAATAATGCAATGTCATGGTCATCAAGGTGAACGGCATGGGCCAAGAGCACATGATAATCACCGTCAAACAAGCCTAAATCGTATAGGTATTCGGTTGGGCTCTTTCCGTATTTGTGATTGATTTTTTCCGCCTCTTCCTGCGTTTCCGCTAAATGGATGTGAATCGGAACCTGTAGCTCTTTGGCAATCTCCATCACTTCTTTCAATTGGTCCGGGGGACATGTATACGGAGCATGGGGGCCCATCATCGTCGTGATACGGCCATCCGCTGTTCCGGACCAGGATTTAACCAAATCAATCCCCTCTCTCAAACGCTGTCCGCCATCATCATCGAGAAACACCAGACCGCGGGTCAAAGATGCCCTGATGCCGGAATCATGTACAGCTTGGGCAATTTGATCCATATGTATATACATGTCCGCATAAGCGGTGGTTCCCGATTTAATCATCTCGGCAATTCCCAATAACGCCCCCCAATAAATATCCTCCTGATTCATGTTTGCTTCGGCAGGCAACATTTTTCGGTTGAGCCATTCCATCAGCCGCAAATCATCGCTGAAGGAGCGCAGTAAACTCATGGGGGAATGGTTGTGCGCATTAATCAATCCCGGTAGCGCCACGCAATGAGACGCATGAATGATTTCATCAAAAACAGACAAATCAGCGGGAAGATCGTTGGTGATATCGGCAATTTGATCATCTTCGATAACGATATTGGCTCGATATGGATGAAATTGTTTTTCCTGATCCTTATAATCTAAAATCAACGGATCCTTAATAAAAATTTTCATGGTATCCTCCTCACATCGTCGCGCGGTCTCGCCATCCATACGTGCAACATGGGTGTCAACGACCGGTATTGAACGTCATATCCCCGGGATATCCACCATTGGCACAGCCATTCCAGGTGAACATAGTATTCCGACGCCATCTCCTTCAGCACATCCGTTCTGCCTGCCCGGCGGATCTTCTCTTTCCAGGCGTGAAACGTCTCGTTGCTCTCGATCATCCAATCGACAATACCGATTCTGCCACCCGGACGCAAAACCCGGTGCATCTCCTCCAGTGCCAGCGGTTTTTGTTCCTCGCGCAAGTGATGAAATGCAAAGCTGGTGACGATAAAGTCGAAAGCATCATCAGGAAAGGGGATGGCTAAAAAATTGCCCAGTTTGGTCGTCATTGCGGGAAATTTCTCCCGGCAGCGTCTCAGCATTTCCGCCGACTGTTCCACGGCTGCCATCCGGATTCCGTTTGCGAAAAACCGTCCGGCTAGATTGCCTGTTCCCGCTCCCAGATCCAAGCCGGTTTCCTCCGGACGGGCATCAATCCACTCGGTCAGCGTTTGCAAGGCGTGGTCATACTCCGCATACAGGTCCAGCGGATCATTTCGCTCCACACGCTGGTCAAACGTTTCCGCCTGCTGATCAAACGCCCAAAGGTCTCGCCACTTTAACCTCCATTGTTCCCGCTCTTGCCAATGGCGTGTAAGACGGTACCAATCATCCCAGGAAGGGGCGCTGTTTTGTTCCCCGTTTTGAATCATCTGCTCAATGATCTCTAATTGATGTTTGAGTCGAACCCACTCGGTGAATGTGGCGGCCCGTTGCAGTTCCAGGTAGCGTGTGACGACATGTTCGTGGCCGCGGTCCACCTCCGCCAGCACTTTTTTGATCTCACTTACCGGCATGCCGATGCGGCGCAACGTCACGATCGTTTGCAGACGCCATGCCTCCTCCTCACTAAAGGTGCGGTATCGGTTGTCCGGTTCTTTGGGTGGCGCGATCAGACCCTTTTCCTCGTAGTAGCGGATGGCGCGTGGCGTGATTCCCAGCCGCTCCGCCATCTCCTTGATCTGCATTTTTCTCACGGAGATCCCTCCCGTTTCATCATAAACGTTGACGCTGCGTGAAAGTAAAGGGGGGAATGTACCGCCGGGTTCTGTCAGAAAATCGGCCAATCAGCCCCAGCCTATCAATCGGTAGCAAGTTATGTTGAAAAATATAAGATAGATAACCTATAATTGAAGATAAAAATATGAAAAAATTTATATTCGAAAAAATGATCTTCGTATAAAAGAAGATTTGCGTATTTCGGCATTTGCGAACACCGGAAGCTTCGAAAAAGACCCGAGGGGTGTTCGGAAACGCCAAAGTCCGCAAAAACAAAGGGGGATCTGACTTTTAGGTCGGAGGTAATCCAGTCAACAAAGCCCGAAACTCAGCCGAATCGAGGAGATGTTCGGAAAGACCCGGAGGGAGATAAAGACGTTGAAGGTTTCAGCGAACGCCGTCTCAATCAATACACCTCAAGCAGGAGGATTGAAACATGGATGGTTTTACAAATCAGCAGAGGAATTAGCGGAGTCTCAATCAATACACCTCAAGCAGGAGGATTGAAACTGACTACTAACAAGGTACCTAATGAGGCATCTAACACGTCTCAATCAATACACCTCAAGCAAGAGGATTGAAACTTGCGAGATTTACCACATGTTCTTCGACTTCGGGGTCTCAATCAATACACCTCAGGCAGAAGGATTGAAACTGCCTGCGAAAATTCGGCAATACGACATCTTCGAGGATCAATTCTTTGGTAAGAGAATTGAAACAGGGAGTACATAGCAAACGGTTTTGACGAATCAGTAAATACATCTCCGGCAGGGATGAAAGCAAAATGGTACTCCCGGTAAACTTCAGCTTTTGGCTGGTATCATGGGATGGCGTAATGAAGAAGATCCTGGCATTGCTGACTAACGATGATCAAACCAATACTATTAATGGATCCGGCTGATTTGTCCGATGTTGGAGGCAATTTCAGTGCCGGATCCGATATGATATACCCAGCCTAGTCGATTTCCTGAATCGTCCGGGATTCTTTTCCGGGGGTGTAAGTTATATCTTTACTGAGAAGTTATATTTAATAAGGAAAGAGAGGATAGAAATTGTCTAAGAAGAAAAAGTTTATACTCTTGTTACTACCTGCTCTGGCATCTGCTTCACTAATTTCATTCCTGGTTTATTCTTGTGTCCAGATCTGGATTCCGCCCTACGATCCAGATGTCGTGAAACATGATGTCTCGAATTACTTGAGCAAGAAGTATGGGATCAAAGATGTTATGTTTGAAGAGATTGAGAGACCCAAATGCTCTGAGGCGGGGCCGTGCGACAGTCTTCATGTGAGTGTTACTCCCTACGATAAAGACTACCCGAGAGTGACGTTTACAGTCTTTTATGGGATTAAAGACAAGTTTTGTAACGACGATTATCTTGAGCGAGTTTGGGATAGTCAGGCAGATGATGACTTATCCAGAGATGTAGAACTGGCAATGGGCTTGAGCACTCGGGATCAGGTATCTATCGAGGTTTTCAATAAAGGCACTCCGTTCAAAGACCCTAAGACATTTCCATCTTATAGAGATGAGCTGGATCACTGGGTTGAAGATGTAGGAATCTATGTAACCAAGAATGGGAATGTGAATAAGATGGATGCGGCACCAAAGCATCCCTTAACCCCGGAACGGTGGAGGCAAGAAGCGGAAACCTTGGTAAGTCTGAAGAAAAAGCTCCTGGCCAAAGGGATAACTGAAGATCAACTCAAGTTGTTTAGATTGAATGTTGAGTATGGGAAGAACTCATATACGATTTCTATGGATAAGGTTTCTTATGATGTGGAGACCACATTTTGGTACTTACAGACTTTAGATCCGCAAAGTTATCAAGATAAGACGAGGTTGGAGTAAACTGTGATGGGATTATATAAGAAGTTGGGTGTAATGTTGGTTGTTATGGTACTTGTTTGCAGCTTTTTGATAGCTTGTTCTTCTTACTCAGAATATGAAATGGAAGAGAAGCAGTATGTGGATCTTTCGAAGATGAGCCCTTCAGAAGAGAAAAGAGTAGGAAAATTGGCTATGGATTATGTAGAGAAAACATATCATAAGGCATTTAGGGTAGATGAAGTATGGAAAGATGAAATCTTTGGGGCTTATTATCAGATAAAAGGTGCAGTACAGGATGGCACCAAAATAACGGTTATTTATGACCCTCCCGGTGAGTTTAGAGATGATTATGTACAGACGATATGGTTAAATCAAGTGCAGCCAGATATACAGAAATTGCTGGAGAAGAATGTGAGCTTGAGGAGTATAGACACAGAGAAGATTGATTATGACGATTTGGAAGGGAATATTGGCCAGAAGTATGGGAAGCACATCCCCTCTTTCTATCATGTCTTAAGTAGCAAGAAAGGGGAGCATTTTACGCTGAATTTGGTTTTGGAAGTTTATCAGCATGGAGGAAAGGCACCGGAAGATATAAGTAATCTTTTGAGAGAGCTAAAGAAAACCTTTCATAATGCTTCGATACAGGTATTTGTTTATACTGACGAACTAAAGCATTACCCGGAAATAACGTCTGATTCGGAACGTCAATATAAATATCTGTTGGAAAGATACGATATATCGGGAGATTTAACGAAGGTTGATCTGGATAATCTGGATCACTATAAAGTGCGTTATGTACAACCGACAAACAGGTATTATTAAAGAAAACAGGCACCCGACGAGGGGCTGATTGGATTGCTGCTCAGATTTGCCTTTTAGGGTGAAATAGAGTGTGACCAAGATTATGAACGATCACGCTTGATCGTAAGATCTCTATGTACATAACTGAAATATCGGTGCATGCAAGACCTTCTCTAGGCAGAAGATCAAGTAAAACAGAGATTGCATTATAGTTATGCAGATTCTTGCATGATAAAAAGACCAGGGGTGATCTGTTTCCCTGGTCTTTTTGTGAGATTTCGGGGAAGGAGAGCAAGCGGGGGCATGTTTGATGATCGCCTGTTCCCTGTAGCTGTACGAACGACATTCAAGTCGAAATATTCGCAATCATACAAGGAATGATGGAGCATTAGTGCAATCACTTGTACAAGTTCATCCGTTCTACAACGGAAATAAACGAGCAGCTTTGGTATACTTGGACACTTAATGATCAACCAAGAGGCTGAATGAAGAGTCCAGGGCGCAATACCCTGGTTTGTTAGATTGGCCGGGGCGAAATCAGCCACGTAAGAATATCAGTCTTATTCTTTTGATATATTTGGAATAATAAGGTACGGATGCCTTTTTAATCCTGATATCGATTCAACACGTGGCTCATCTCTTCGTGTCTGATCATCATCGTAGTGTTTCAATACCAATATGGATGCAACTAAACGATTACACAAACCCAACATACCAAGTCAATGACCGAGTTTCAATCCCAGTATGGATGCAACTAAACGTTTTCAGGACAGCCATCGTGTACAGCAATTACGAAGTTTCAATCCCAGTATGGATGCAACTAAACCCGTGTGTGAACATCAGTAATATCAATTATTTTTCATTATAACTAAAGTGGAAAGAGTCTGTGAACCTCCAATCGTGCAAAATCCCCAGTTAAGTCCGTATAATTGTGTAAAAATGGAAGCTGCGAAAAATAATTGAGCCATGGTGAAATTCTTCGGTTAGAATAGTAGTTGGCAAATATTCCCAAACAAGGAGGGTTTCACAATGGCTCAATACCAGATTACCGTAGATTCAGAGATTTTGCATCACCTGTTTTTGAAAGATTCAAAAGATGATGG
>NZ_JAECVY010000060.1:0-1022 GCF_016055075.1 Thermoactinomyces sp. CICC 10522
GGACTCCCTGTCCCCCGACCGCGTGCAAAACAAATCCCGCATCACGAAGTGGAAGTGCGCTCACTCGAGGTGTATGAGAGCTTGATGGGGGCGAGATCACTTAATGAACCCCAAAAGTCCAGACATTTAAGTCGCATTTGAAGATAAAAGTTGACGAAATTCTTTTGGAGACAGATATCCTAATGCAGAATGCAGTCGCTCCGCATTGTAGAATCGGATGTAGCGGTCGATATCTTTTTTGGCTTCCAGGAAAGAGGAGTATTCCTGAAGCCAAACCGTTTCCTCTTTCAGCGTCCGGAACCAACGCTCAATGTAAGCATCGGTGTCAGGGTTGTTGTAACCCGTTCGCTCCTGCTTAATTCCGGCATCTTGAAGAGCTTTGACGTATCGTCTGCTGGTCATTTGGCAACCATTGTCACTACGAATTGTCAGGCCACGGCCTTTGACTCCTTGAGGGAAACGTTTTTCCAGTGCTTGATTGACAGCAGAAAGAAGCTCATCGGTTCTGCAGAACCGTGAGAAGGAATAGCCTACGATTTCTTTGTCATAAGCGTCGATGACGGCAAACAGGTAACCCCAGCCATCACGCCCACACCATATCTTCGTCATGTCGACTTGAAAATGCTGATTTGAGCCGGTGACCGGGATCCGACCCGATTGCTTTTTTCTACTCGCCGTTCCTCCTTTGGAACGGGTTAACAACCCCAACTCTTTCATGATGCGGTACACGCGCTTGTGGTTGACACGAAGCTGATGCCGCTTGTACAGCCAAACCCGGATTCGGCGGTACCCGTTGGTCGGAAACTCTCCGCAAAGCTCCTGGATCTTCTGACGAAGCGCCGCTTCGTCAGAGCGCTCACGCTTTTTGGGCTGGTACTCCTTGAGCAGAGCATACCCATAAGTGCGGTTGATGCGAAGGGCAGCCGTGATTTGTGGGACCGAATACCCCTCGCCGTGCAGGATCCGCACCAAATCCCTGGTCTTTACCTTCGGCCCCAGTTCGTCTTTTTTCGGAGAATCTC